>JAGBVY010000014.1 GCA_017630115.1 Tidjanibacter sp.
AAAGATACCGAACTGCCCGACAATGTTTTCATCTATACTATTGGAAGTCCTTGGGGTTTCGACCCACGAGATCCTATGTTGGAGTATCTGTTGGAGCACTATAAGGAGATTTTTGGCGAAGATTGTGAGATTTATTACCCTACAAAAATTTAGGGTGCTAAACCAATTGTATTATGAAACGATTACTATTTTTGTCGCTACTTTGCACGTTGCTACTGGTCGGTTGCAACAACGGCGAGGAAGAGCATCGCAGAACAAAACTACTTATCGCCTCGAAGTATGGATATGTAATTGGGGGTGACACGCGACCAATTCCTATGCCAATTGTGCAGGTAGTAAACGATGAAGGTGGCGAACAATGGAAAGCATCCCCGCTCATTGGAGTAGAACTTCTGAACTATGAGGAGGGATATGAGTACACTGTTTGGGCACACAAGGAGTCTTATATGCCAGATGAATTCCCCGAGCATGAGGATGTATTATGGTGGAAAATAGACAAGGTTATTGACAAAGTAGAGAAAGATACCGAACTGCCCGACAATGTTTTCATCTATACTATTGGAAGTCCTTGGGGTTTCGACCCACGAGATCCTATGTTGGAGTATATGTTGGAGCACTATAAGGAGATTTTTGGCGAAGATTGTGAGATTTACTACCCTACAAAAATATAGGGTGCTAAACCAATTGGATGATACGATGAATTATTACAACACCGTTCCGTCGCCCTGTTATGTTTTGGAGGAGGCGGAGCTACTGAAAAATATGGCGGTCATTGACCGCGTGAGGCGTGAAGCGGGCGTGGAGATTATTGTTGCCCTGAAAGCCAACGCTATGTGGAGCATATTCCCCATTCTGAGAGAACATTCCGACGGCGCAACGGCAAGCTCGCTCAACGAGGCCCGATTGGTCTATGAGGAGTTTGGCCAGAGGGCCCACACCTATGCACCTGTCTATTCGGAGTCGGAGTGGGAGGAGCTGATGCAGTATAGCGACTATGTTACATTCAACTCTTTGGGTCAGTGGCAGCGCTATGGACAGAGGGCGTTGTTGAGGGGTATCTCGTGTGGATTGCGTATCAATCACGAGTACTCAACCGTCGAGACCGACCTCTACAATCCAGCCTCGCGCACCTCTCGCTTGGGTATTCTTTCGGAGAAGCTCACCGAGCTACCCGAGGGCATTGAGGGACTCCATTTCCACTCGCTCTGTGAGTCGCAGGCCGAAGATTTGGTTGCTACGTTGGAGGCAGTGGAGGAGAAGTTTGGCCACTTGTTGGACAAGATTAAATGGTTTAATATGGGTGGCGGACACCTTATGACACGCAAGGGCTACAATGTTGAACTGCTTATAGATACGCTCCGAGCCTTCAAAGAGCGTCATCCCAACCTTAGGGTGATTCTCGAACCGGGTAGTGCCTTCACTTGGCGCACGGGAACGCTGGTGGCAACGGTGGAGGATATTGTAGAGGGCGGAGGCGAAAAGACCGCCACGCTCAACGTGTCGTTTGCTTGCCATATGCCCGACTGCTTGGAGATGCCCTACAAGCCCGCTATCGTGGGCGCACACGACCCCGAGGAGGGCGAAGAGAGGTGGCGCATTGGCGGTAACAGCTGCTTGGCGGGCGACTGGATTGGCCACTGGGCCTTCGATAAGGCCCCTCAGGTGGGCGACCGCATCGTCTTTGAGGATATGATTCACTACACTATGGTCAAGACCACAATGTTCAATGGAGTGAGCCACCCCTCGATTGCAATTGCCCACACCGACGGCAGAGTGGAGGTGGTGCGTCGCTTCGGCTATGAGGACTATAAGTTCCGTATGGGATAATTTAACATAAAGACGAATATGAAAATTGCTGTACCAACACGCGAGGGTAGGGTGGACGACCACTTTGGCCACTGCGACCACTATACGATATTTACAATAGAGGAGGGTGCTGTGGTCGATACCCAGACGCTCCCTTCGCCACAGGGATGTGGTTGCAAGAGCAACATCGCCTCGGTGCTCAGAGATATGGGTGTTGAGGTTATGCTCGCAGGTAATATGGGCGAGGGGGCAAAAAATAAACTCTCTGCCCACAACATCCGAGTCGTTAGGGGTTGTAGCGGCAGTGTAGAAACGCTCATTAAGACCTATCTGATGGGGTTTGTCTTTGATTCGGGCGTAGGTTGCGACCACCACGATTGTGGCAACCATTAGTTTGTTTGTTTTTGATAATAATTTGATTGCCAAAGATATGCTGCTGTTTTATGCGCCAGATATAACCACCCCTCTCTATACTCTGCCTGAGGAGGAGAGCGGTCACTGCGTCAGAGTGTTGCGTCTGCGTGAGGGCGACAAGCTCCACATTACCGACGGGCGAGGAACGCTCTACGATGCAGTCGTTGAGGATGCCCATCCGAAGCGTTGCACCATTCGCATTGCAGAGGAGCATCCCCAGTGGGAGAAGAGGGATTATCAACTGACTGTGGCGGTAGCTCCAACGAAGAATATCGATCGCATTGAGTGGTTTGTGGAGAAGGCCACCGAGTGTGGCATAGACCGCATTGTGCCAATCCTGTGCGACCACTCGGAGCGTAAGGTCATCAAGGGCGAACGCTTGGAGAAGATTGCGGTGAGTGCAATGAAACAGTCGCTCAAAGCCTATCTGCCTACCATTGAGACTCTTACTGAGTTTGCTAAACTTATAGCAGAACCTTTCGATGGGGTGAAACTTATAGCTCACTGCGAGGAGGATATGGAGCGCATATTCTTTGGTGATGTGGTCCATAGGGGCGAGAATGTTATGATTCTTATTGGCCCTGAGGGGGACTTTTCGGTTGAGGAGATTGAGGCTGCACGCAAGGCCGGGTTTAAGCAGGTGACGCTTGGAGAGGCACGCCTGAGGACTGAGACAGCAGCTCTGGCTGCGGCTATGTTTACAGCCTTTATCAATGGCTAAAAATGCACCTTATTGGTGCTTTTGTGCCAACTTGCTTGGCACAAAAAACCTCAATAAGTTGCGTTTTTTTGGGGGTTAAGCGACAACAGATAATTTTCCATTTGTATGACATCACTTTGGACCATATTTGCCTCGTTTTTGAAGATTGGCGCTTTCACCTTCGGAGGAGGCTATGCAATGATACCTCTGATTGAGGCCGAGATGATTCAGAAAAGGGGTTGGCTCACACGAGAAGAGTTTATCAACCAACTAACCATAGCGCAGAGTATTCCCGGCCCTATTGCTCTCAATACGGCTGTATTTGTGGGCTATAAGACGCGCGGAGTAAAGGGTGCGCTCTCGGCCCTCGTTGGTGTGGTTATCCCATCGTTTTTCATTATTCTGCTTATTGCAACTTGTTTTACGGAGTTTAAGGACAATGCTGTTGTGGCGGCCGCCTTTAAGGGTATGCGCCCTGCGGTGGTAGCGCTGATTGCTGCCCCACTGATAGGTATGGCTAAGGGTATGAGTTGGTGGAAGATAGCGCTTGCACTTGCGGTGTCGGTTGTGATATGGTTGTTGGGTGTGTCGCCCATCTGGTTTATATTCGTAGGCGCACTTGTAGGTATTGGTTGGTCGTTCCGCCCCGAGGGTGGTAGTGAGGTCAGAAAGGAGGAGAAAGAGCTATGATATATTTGCAACTTTTTCTTGCCTACTTGAAGATTGGATTCTTCGGCTTTGGTGGCGGCTATGCTATGATTTCGCTCATCTACAACGAGGTTGTGGTGCAGCACGGGTGGCTTACGGCTGCCCAGCTGGCCGATGTGGCCGCCATATCGCAGATGACCCCCGGTCCTATTGCAATCAACTGCGCCACCTATGTGGGCTACACTGTTACGGGCAATGTGTGGGGCTCGCTATTGGCTACGGGGGCTGTTTGTCTGCCCTCGCTGACGCTGATGATGTTGGCCACGAGGTTTTACTTTAAGCTGCGTGGCAATCGCCATTTTGCGGGAGCTATGGCGGGTATGCAGCCAATGATGATTGGCCTTATCCTCTCGTCGGCCTTGATGCTCTTTGGTGAGTCCACCTTTATCGACTGGAAGAGCTGGTTGATTTTTGCCGGCTGCTTTGTTGCCTCTGTTAGGAGAGTCAATCCCATATTGTTGATTCTACTATCGGCTCTTGTGGGTATTGTTTGTTACGTCTAACTGCTTGGCCGGATTGGTTCCGAAGAGCAAAGTGTTCGCTTTGGCACAAGTTTTGTTCCTATTGTAGCAAGACTGCGTGCTAAGAGATGAGCAATCGGAAAAAACTCGTGTTTGATTTGGAAATTAGGGGAAAAAGCTCTATCTTGCACGCAGTTTATTATACTTTTTAACCAATTTTTGTCTAACTAAACCTCTTTGCCTATCGAAAAATTCTACTCTTAACCAACATTAAAATCAGGATGAAGAGTATGAATAACATCTCTGCAAGTGTGAGTGACTACGAGTTGCTCAACTCCTACCTTGCGGGCAACAAAGAGGCAATGTCCAATCTTATAGAACGTCACGGCTCTCGTGTCTATGACTATATCCATATGATGGTCAAAGACGGCGATTTGGCTGATGATATTTATCAGGAAACCTTTATTAAGGCTGTGCGCGTTATCGACGAAGGACGCTACAAGGATAGCGGTCGCTTCCTGTCGTGGGTTATGCGTATTGCCCACAATCAGGTTATAGACCACCTCCGTGCCGCCAAACAGAATAAGAACATCAGCGAGAGTGAGGCCGGTTACGACATCATCGGCACTCAGCGCCTGAGCGAGGGCTCTATTGAGGACCGCTTGGTCAGCGAGCAGATTGCTGCCGACCTGCGTCTTCTTGTGGGACAGTTGCCCGAGGAGCAGCAGGAGGTGGTGAGGTTGCGCTACTATGCCGGATTGTCGTTTAAGGAGATTGCTGAGCAGACCGAGGTGAGTATCAACACCGCCTTGGGACGTATGCGCTACGCTCTGATAAACCTCCGCAGGATGATTAAAGAAAAAAATGTTGTCCTCGAATAATTTTCGTGCAATAATACCCGAGGTCATTGCGTTATAATTGCAAACAAGAGAGTAACCAATAACGCACTTGCCTATGGGACAATTCAACTATCAAGAACAAAGTAAAGATTTTGGTGGCGACGATAAGGAACTTCTGTATGAGTATGTTATCTGTGGTGAGCACGAGTTGCTTTATCTCGATACGTTGCTCAGTGAAGTTTTCGCCCAGAGAGTAAATTGAGTAAGTTTTGCGATTTGCGAACTATTGCGGTTGCGGAGAATTAACAGCTTACGTTGCGCAAAATTCGCATAACTTACGTTAGATTTAGACAAGAATTTGTAAAGGATTAACGTGAGCAATCGCGTTAAAATAGGTGTTAGAGAAGTTTGATTGGAGGAGGGTTGTCGTGACGACATCCCTCCTTGTTTGTTTCGTTGGTTTGGGGCGTTATTTGCAAAAAACAAGGTACGTTTGGGGGTGGAGGCAATCCACTTTTTTGCATTTTGGGGCTAAGAGGCTACCGCGCACACAATCAACTCGTTAACCCCTATTTTGGGGGTTGTCAATAGCCTCTTCAATCCACTTTTTTGCTCTTTTTACAGCCCCAAAAATTACCCTAAACTGACACCCCCTCAAACCACCCCAACACGGCTTATTTGCAACTACTTGATAATCAGCAATATAACTCAACGATGAGTGTGGTGGGAAAGAATAGTTGAAAATGGTATCTGATTATCAAGTAGTTACAAACCCACGATGAGTCAAAAATAACGGCAAAAAATTTGTTTTTATTTAACAGTGTTGTTAAATTTGCAAAAACCAAAACCTCTATTTTTGAGCCTATGGAGATTCTGCACATCTTCGGCGTGGCGTAGCCCCAAAAGTTACTACGTCCACGTCGCGTAGCTCGGTCCGCGCTGCGTCACTCACTCGGACAAAAAACAATCGTACACTAATCAAACAACTGGTAGAGCTATGAAAAGAATTTATAGTGCGCTCATTTGCGGGGTGCTGATGTTGTGCGGAGGGTGCGACACCATACCGCAAGGCATTATTGATATTTTGGATTGGCATCCTAACCAGTATTACTGCGAAACATATATCGACCGTTACTACGTAATCGACGCATCTGATAGCCCAATCATAGAACAGTTTTATGTAAATAAAGCGTTGGTGGAATTGCCGGTGGATATTTATGCCTGCCGCGGTGCAAGCGTAGATAGGAGTGAGGCCGAACTATCCCAACTGAAAGAGCGCTATGCACAGTTGAGCGAGCAGTATGGCGATGTGGCTTTTGATGCTTGGTGTACGACTGGTTTTAGTGATGCCAATGGTGGGTCGTGGGCGTTCCCCTTTACGGAGTTTGCTATTGTGAGCAATCAAGATTTCGACCCTCTTCATCCCGCTGGCACACCACTGAACGACATTGTGGAGATAGAGTTTGTTACCCATAAACCCTTTATTGAAAATGGCTATCAGCACACCGACCCAAAGCGTTACGACGACGATTATTCGGGCGATAAGGTGGTTAAACTGGTGTCGGAACTCACAGCCGACGATGCCATTTTTATGGAGCCTACACCATTTGTGCTAATCTTTAAGTCGCTACCAACAAGCAATTTAACCCATAAAATCTCAATCACTATTGGTTGGGTTGGTGTAGATACTTACAAATTTGACTATATGCACAATTTTACCAAAAATTAGAAGCAATTATGAAAAGACTATGTAAATCGTTTTTGGCTTGCGTTATGCTGGCTGCCCTTTGTGCTAATTGTTCAACACCCGATGATGGCAATAAGCTCATTGGCGGCCCAGTTGCGCCATTGCCCGACAATGGGATAATTAACCCCTTAGGCTTGGAGAGTATAATCATAGCAGATGGTGGTTATCTGAATGAGGCATCGTATAGTCTTGTTTATGGAATTTGGTTTAATTATAACGATATTATCTTCGACAAACAGTGGCTTGCCGAAAAAGAGGAACTTCGTCTAAAAGTAAGAGAGCAGTGTGCTAATGCAGGAGCAGATGGTGTAAAGAAGGGGGTGGCTAACCTCGTTTTTGCCCCATTGGTGGATTTGTCTGTTACTGCCGATAGATTTGTCTGCGGACGCGGCAGCGGAGAAGAACTTAT
This sequence comes from Tidjanibacter sp., assembly GCA_017630115.1. Classification (GTDB taxonomy): domain Bacteria; phylum Bacteroidota; class Bacteroidia; order Bacteroidales; family Rikenellaceae; genus Tidjanibacter. Next base: position 7,085 of record JAGBVY010000014.1, read on the forward strand.
AGACCTCTTCTACATCTCACTAATAGAACATCCTCACCAATTCACCTATCCTGAGGGCGACCTAATAGACCCAAATTATACGGATTTGTACAAACTATTTGAAGCCGAGGATTGGATTGGCAAAAACTATATGTGCCCTTGGCGGTTCGACCTCATACTCAAATCGCAGAATGATAGTAAGGAGTTCAGTGGCGCAACCATCACCATCAAAGTGACTCTGGGCGATGGCCAAAAACTCGTAGGTACTACCACAAACAAGTAAAGTAGTCGCCCCTCGTGGCCATAAGGTAATGTGAACGCCACCCCAATCGATTGGGGTGGCGTTCTTGATGTGGTTGTGTGGTTGTGTGGAAATTTGCTAACTCAGACTATGGCCTCCCAGTAGCCAGAGAGTGTAGCAGATGTAGGCCGTAAGGCCGATGAAGCCTTCCAGACGAGTGATTTTGCGTCGTCCGAGTGCGAGGGTTGCCAGCAATACCGCAATGGATGTGGAGAACATTACCCCCAAATCCACAGGGCCAATGTCGCCCAGTTTGAGCGGTGGGATGGTGGCACTCGTACCCAGAATCAGTAGAATGTTGGCAATGTTGGAGCCGAGGATGTTGCCCAGAGCAAGCTCGCTCTTGCCTTTCAGAGCAGGCACGATGGTGGCAAATAGCTCGGGGAGCGATGTGCCCGCAGCTACAAGCACCAGACCTATGACCGCCTCGCTAAGTCCCACTCTGTGGGCAAGTTCCACCGAGCCATTGAGGAACATACGCGAGCCAATGATTAGGCCTGCCAAACCTGCCACAACCATAACGATTGCTTTCACTACGCCCATCTGAGGGGGCGGGGTTGTAGTGGCGCCACTTTGGTTGGTCGCAGGGCTGGTCTGAACGCCTCGCTCGGTGCGGATGACCCACCAAAGAAATAGGCCATAGAATACGAGCAACACAATGCCATCTATGCGACTAAGGGTGTTGTCGCCTATGTGCCAGATGGTTGCGTCGAGAGCCAAAAGCACCAAGAGGGCCGAAGCACCAATGTGAATCGGTATGTCTCTCTTCTCGTTGGCTCTTGTGAGTAGGAGCGGAGCGATGAGGGTGGTGATGCCCAAAATGGCATAGACGTTGAAAATGTTGGAGCCAACAATGTTGCCAATCGATACTTCTGCTTGACCGGCAATGGCGCTTTGCAGACTCACCACAAGCTCGGGCGTCGATGTACCCACAGCAACGATAGTTACGCCAATTAGAAAGTCCGACACTTTTAGTCGCTTGGCAATGGCCGACGCTCCGTCGGTCAGGATGTTGGCGCCTATGGCAAGCAGGGCTATACCAACAATAATACTTACGATAAACATCTGTTTTTTTGGGGTTGTTTGATTACTTATTTTTCTATGATAACGGCCTCAAACAGAGGAGTGTATTCATAGGGGATGTATTGGAGTGTTTGGCCGGCCACGAATCGTCCCGAGGGGGTAGAGTAGAGTACGGTCATCAGGGGTGCATTCTCTTTTGCGGCAAGCGTTGCCACATACTCCAAGTCGCCACTGCGAAGCGCCCTCTCAACCTCTTTGGAGGTTTCAATGGGGTGGTTGTAGGTGTGGGTCACTATTTTTTCGCCTGTGGGTTTGTAGCGCACTACTCGGCTGGGGGCAATTAGCTTGACTACGGCCACAATCAGTACTACTACGCCCACGGTGAGCATTATGGTGCTAAGGTCCTCGGCATCGTAGAGTCGGCGGGCTACGATAATCAAGCCAACGGAGAGGAGTAGTAATAATATGGGGGTGATACGTTTGCGGTAGGTGATTTCTATGTTGTTGCTAAGGGCGCAGAGGGCCTCTTTTTTAAGGATGTTTTCCATAATGATTTTAGTGTTTTTCCAAATTGATAAAATGTTGATTTTGTGGTTGTTGGTTGTGATATAGCCAACAAGTGGCAGCATACAAAAAGAGTGCCTTTGTATGCCGCAATAGTAGATTGACTTTGGAAAAACGCTAAATGATTATGTGGCGCAGTGCGTAGATGTAGTAGTCTGCTGTGCGCCAAATTTCGCTTGAAGAGTTGGCGTTGGTGACTATAAGTTGGGGCCTATGTATTGTTGAGCTACATTTGCCTTGTAGTGGCGCAAAGTGCCAGTTGCCACCTGTACGCTGACGCTGTGGTTGAGTGCGCGAAAATGATGTGCCAGCGATGGAGTGCGTCTCGGGCAGTAGGGCGGTGTGGGTGGAGCGCTCGCTAAGGTAGTTTGCCTGAGCACCGCTATGGTGAATCCACTCGGTTTGCTGAGCAGAGGCTGTGGTGGGTTGGGCGCTCGACGAACCAAATGAGAGTGCTGCAACGAGCAATACTCCCATCAGAAGTCCTATTTTCCAACCTTTCAACCTTCGCATAGTAGTAAGTAGTGTTTCAAAACAACCTCAAAGATACGAAATTTCCGAAAAAATCGTATATTTGAAGGCCACAAGAGTATTTTTTGTAAAAGATATTAGTTGCTACTATGGTAGAAAAGTTCAGCGCAGACTACACAATTCCGTGCTACGATACGGATCTTCGTATGAGGCTCAAACCCGCCTCCTTTCTCAATATGGCCCAAGAGGCTGCCAATCATCACGCCGACTATCTGGGAGTTGGTTACGACACACTCGACCAGACCCAACAGGCGTGGGTGATGTCGCGTATGAGAGTGGTGTTTGAGCGTTTGCCCTTGTGGCGTGAGAGGGTCAATCTGAAATCGTGGCATAAGGGCGCTCAGGGTTTTATGTTCCTGCGTGATTTTGTGCTTACCGACAGCGAGGGCAACAACTTGGTGAAGGCCACCACATCGTGGCTGGTCATAGATATGACCACTCGTCGTTTGGCTCGCCGAGGTGCTTTTGCGGAGTTTGCCGCCGATGCCGATAAGGTTATTGCCGAGAGTGTCATTGACGAGCCTGCTGCCAAGGTGGTTATCCCTGCTGAGGCCGAAGTGCTCTCGACCACAACCCACAAAGCCTCCTACTCCGACTTGGATATGAATGGCCACGTCAATAATGTTATGTATGTGGTTTGGGCTATGGATGCTGTGGGTATGGCTGTCACAGATGAGAATCCTCTTCGTGAATTGGAGATTAACTTCAACACCGAGGTGCGCCCCGAGCAGGAGGTGGAGCTTACTGTGAGCCACATTGCCGATAGCAAAACCTTCTTCGTGGAGGGTAAGGTAGAGGGCC
>JAGBVY010000147.1 GCA_017630115.1 Tidjanibacter sp.
CCAACCTTCGCCTCGCAAATCCTCACTTACCTGAGTAAGCTCCGGTATTGCTCGCTCGGATTGGCACAAAATAATCTCCACAAATCGCACTCGCAGAGCTGACTGCTGGGAGGACTGGGAGAACTGGGAAAGACCCAGTAAACTCAGTAAACTCAGTGAACTCAGTAAACTCAGCTTATTGGGCCTATTGGGCTTATAGGCCCTAAATTCTCTAACCTCCCTAACCTCTTAAAATAATTCTGAAATTTGCGCCGCAGGCGCAGAGCTGACTGCTGACCGCTGACCGCTGAAAGCTGACCGCTGACCGCTAACTCTTTTCTATCCAGCGGCCGTCGGCTTTGATGAGGTCGATGAGGTGGTCGAGGGCCTCCTCCTGTGGGATGTTACGCTCGACGAGCGTCTTGCCTCGGTAGAGCGATATGCGGTTGGGCAGACCGCCAACATAGCCGTAGTCGGCGTCGGCCATCTCGCCCGGGCCATTGACTATGCAACCCATAACACCAATCTTCAACCCAACAAGGTGGTTGGTGCGCTCCCTGATGGCGGCTAAGGTGGTTTCGATGTCGTAGAGGGTGCGACCACACGAGGGACAAGCTATATACTCGGTGCGCGAGATGCGTACTCGGGCAGCTTGGAGTATGATAAGAGCTATCTCGTTGAGCTCCTCCTCAGAGAAATTGGGGTTGTCGATGCGGATGCCGTCGGCCAAAGAGTCTATCATCATAACGCCGAAGTCGGCAGCCGCCTCAATAGCAAACTGCTCTTTGTTGGCGGTGGTGTAGCGACGATGGAGGATGATGGGTTTGGTGTGGCCTCGGCCTACAATTTTGCTCCTCCACTCCTGCACGGGGTGGGCGCTTGTGGCCTCAATCACGATGTAGTCATCGGGGTTGCCAACCTCGCTCCACAACACAGGTGTACCATAGGGGCGTGGGGTATATTGGTAGGCGGAAAAATCATCCCAGCTGACCTCGTCGAAATGCTCTTCGGGGCGAGATGCAAAGTGGGCCACGAGCTGCTGGGCGGCAGGAATCTCCAACTCAGGAGCTTCGGTGAGCGATACCCTCACCGTGTCGCCAATGCCGTCGGCCAACAGTGCGCCAATACCCACAGCCGACTTTATGCGACCCTCAATGAGGTTGCCTGCCTCGGTGACGCCGAGGTGGATGGGGTAGTCCATTGAGGCCTCGGCCATAGCCTTGGCAAGCAGTCGGTAGGCATAGACCATAACGCGCACATTGCTCGATTTGAGCGAGACGACAACGTTGTGGAAGTCCAACTCGCGGCAACGCTCCAAGAACTCCATTGCCGAGGCTGCCATACCCTCAGGGGTGTCGCCATAGATGTCGAATATTTTTTTGGCCAGCGAGCCGTGATTGACACCAATACGCAGGGCTACACCACGCTTGCGACATAGCTCCACAAGCTCCTCAAAACGACCTCCTCGGTCGTTGTAGTTGCCGGGGTTGATGCGTACCTTGTCGGCTGTTGTGGCAGCAACGGCAGCCACCGCAGGCACAAAGTGAACGTCGGCCACCAGAGCCACATCGGGCCACTTCTGGCGCACCTGCTCACCTATCGGCCCTAGGGCCAGAGCCTCCCTCTCGTCGCGAGTGGTGAGCCTTACAAGGCGGCCTCCCGCCTGGGCAATTTGGTCGATTTGTTTGACGCAAGCCTCCACGTCGTGGGTGGTCGTGTTGGTCATCGTTTGGACCAAAATAGGGGCTGAACCACCGATGGTGTGGTGGCCAACTCTCACCTCTCGGGTGGTGCGACGGGCGTAGGATGTGAGCGAAAAGCAGTAGTGTTTCATTATTTTTCCTCCAATTTTAGGCAAATATACGGCGAATTTACGTTATCTTTGCCTTATGCGAGCAGATATGGATATAAAATTTTTATCGGGAGTGGGCGAAAAGCGTGCTTCGCTCTTGGCTACGGAGTTGGGAATACGCACTGTGGCCGACCTTCTGCACCACTATCCCTACCGTTATCTCGACCGCACAAAGGTCTATCGCATAGGCGAAATCACGGAGGAGAATGCCGCTAGTTTTGTACAACTGCGCGGACGCATCATCGGCAAGGCCTACCTCGGCGAAGGTCGCAAGCAACGACTCTCGGCCACCTTGGCCGACTCCACAGGCCAGATTGAGTTGATATGGTTTCAGCGCACCTCGTGGGCCGAGAAACAGATAGAGGTGGGCCGTGAGTACTTAGTGTCGGGCAAGCCGTCGTTCTTCGGCCCGAGGGCCAATATGGTTCATCCTGAGTTGGAGACAGTCGAAAAGTTCCTCTCGCGCGGCAACAACGGTATGCAGGGTGTCTATCGCACTACCGAACGACTTACCGCTGTGGGGCTCACCTCAAAGGGGCTCTACTCGCTCCAATGCACCCTCTGGCAGCAGATTAGGGAGCATATTGCCGAGACCTTACCCCAATATGTCATCGAGCGATTCGACCTTCTGAGCCGTCGCGAGGCGTTGGAAAACATCCACTTCCCCTCCTCGCCCCAACTACTCAGTAGGGCTATCTATCGTCTGAAATTCGAGGAGCTCTTTGGTGTGCAGCTTGGCATATTGAGTGTGAAGGCTGGTCGCACTACCCATAAAAACGGATTTTTCTTCCCTCGTGTGGGCGAACTCTTCGATGACTTCTACCACAACCACATACCCTTCCCCCTTACAGGAGCGCAAAAACGTGTCTTGAAGGAGATTAGGGCCGACCTCACCTCGGGTCACCAGATGAATCGCTTGTTGCAGGGCGATGTGGGCAGTGGCAAGACCCTTGTGGCGCTGATGACAATGTTGCTGGCGGCCGACAATGGCTACCAGTCGTGTATGATGGCTCCAACGGAGATTTTGGCTCGTCAGCACTATGCCTCTGTTGCGCGTATGCTCCAAGGCACAGCGGCCGAGGGGCGTGTGGCGGTGCTCACAGGCTCCACCAAGACACGAGAGAGGCGCGATATATTGGCCCGCACACTCTCTGGCGAGGTGCTCATCCTCATAGGCACTCACGCCCTGATTGAGGATAGGGTGCAGTTTGAAAACTTAGGTATGGTCGTAATCGACGAGCAACACCGCTTTGGCGTGGAGCAGAGGGCCAAGTTGTGGACCAAAAACTCGCAGCCACCCCACATATTGGTTATGACCGCCACCCCCATACCTCGCACTCTGGCAATGACCCTCTACGGCGACTTGGATGTTTCGGTCATCGACGAGATGCCCGCAGGTCGTAAACCTATAAAGACCTACCACCTCAAAGAGGCCCTTAGGCTTCGACTTCACGGATTTATGAAGAGCGAGATTGCAAAGGGTAGGCAGATTTATGTGGTCTATCCGCTCATAAAGGAGTCCGAAGCGCTCGACTACCAGAATCTCTACGATGGGTTTGACCACATCATCCAAGCCTTCCCTCTGCCCGAATATAAGGTGGGTGCAATTCACGGCAAGATGGCCCCTGAGGATAAGGCCGAGGCTATGAAACTCTTTGCCGAGGGCGTAAACAACATTTTGGTGGCCACGAGCGTTATAGAGGTGGGTGTCGATGTACCCAATGCCTCTGTGATAGTAATAGAGAGCGCCGAGCGTTTTGGCCTCTCGCAGCTCCACCAGTTGCGTGGCCGTGTGGGGCGTGGTAGCGAGCAGAGCTATTGCATACTGATGAGTGGCGACAACCTCTCGCGCGATGCCGAGGCAAGACTCTCGGCTATGGTTGAGACCAACGACGGATTCCAACTCTCGGAGTTGGACCTGAAATTGCGAGGTGCAGGCGATGTGAATGGCACACGTCAGTCGGGCGAGGCTTTGGAGTTGCAGATAGCCTCACTCTCAACCGACGGCCAGATACTCGAACACGCACGAGTGATTGCTAGCCACATCTTAGAGCGCGACCCAGAGTTGAGCAAACCCGAAAATCGCCTCCTTCTGGCACTTAAACAACGCTATAAAGCTCCCAATAGCATAGACTATGGGATGATTTCCTGAAAATGCACTATATTTGCAGGCCGAAAGAGCAACATACTATAAGTTAGGCGACAAACATTTTTCCGATATATATGACAAAAATTAGTATCAACGACCTTTATAGCCGAGGCGAAAGCTCCTACGAGCAGGAGAGCGCCCCAACCTTTGTACCCCCAATCCCTGCCTCGTCCAACGACGACGAGGAGATTAACCAGCAGCCCGAAGAGGAGCCCGAAGAGGAGCCCGAAGAGGAGCAGCCCAATGGTGGCGGAGGCCCTTCGGATGGCGATATGCAAAAGACCCTCAAAGGTTACCGCATCATAATCATAGCTCTTGTGGCGGTTTTGGCCCTTCTTACTTTCCAGCACTTCCGTGTCACATCCGACATCAAGCGTGAGTGGGCCATCGAGCGCGATACACTCAACAATCAGATTGGCGGACTCATCACCGAGATTGACCAGATAAACCTTCGCAACGACTCGGTGAGCAACGAGCTCAGGGCCCACATTGCTGTTGAGCGCGATAGGGCCGACTCGCTTATGAGTCGCCTAAGGAAGGAGCGTAATCTGAATCGCGAGAAACTGCGTAAGTACGAGAAGGAGTTGGGTACGTTGCGTACAATTATGCGTCGCTATGTCCACCAAATCGACTCTCTGAATACGCTCAACAAACGCCTCGCAACCGAGAATGTAACCATCCGCAAGAAAGTGGCCGAGGAGACCTCGCGTGCCAACATTGCCGAGGAGAGGGCACAGGAGATGGCCGACAAGATTAAACTCGGCTCCATTGTCAAGGCCCGCAACATCTCGCTTGGCGCTTATAATACGGGTGGCTCGAACGTTACCAGAGCCTCGCGTGCCTCGAAGTTCCGCACCGACCTCACTCTCACAGCCAACGAGCTGACCATACCCGGCACACGCAACATCTACATCCGCATCTTGGGTCCCGATGGGGCAGTGCTCTCGGGTGGCGCCGACTGCATTATGGAGTTTGAGGGCGATATGATTAGCTACTCGGCTGAGCGAGAGGTTGATTACGACAACAAAGACCTCGATGTGAGCATCTTCTTCAATTATGCCGATATGACCTCAGGTGTCTATAAGGTAGAGATTTATATGGACGGTTACCTGATTGGCGAGAGCGAACTGGCCCTGAGGTAATACCCCCCCCAACCAAAATTAAAGAAACTACTCTATGAAAAGCGAAAATAAACAGATAAAGAGCTGGGTGTTGTGGACCATAGTTGTGGGCCTCGTGGTTGTAGATCAGATAGTCAAACTCTCAGTCAAGACCACAATGACCCTCGGTGAGAGCCACGATGTGTTGGGCCGTTGGTTCCGTTGGTGCTTCATCGAGAACGAGGGCGCAGCGTGGGGTATGAGCCTTGGTGGCGACTACGGCAAACTTATCCTCAGCCTCTTCCGCATTGTAGCCATTGGCGCTCTGGTGTGGTTTGTTGGACATCTACGTCGCAAGGGCGCACCCGGTGGTGTGGTTGTGGGCTTTGCTATGGTGCTGGCCGGAGCTATTGGCAATATGGTCGATAGCGCTTTCTATGGACTTATTTTCAGCGAATCGACCTTCTCGTCGGTGGCCGAGTTGGTTCCCTTTGGCGAGGGCTACGCCCCCTTCCTCTATGGCAAGGTGGTCGATATGCTCTACTTCCCTCTCTTCTACTGGCCGGAGTGGATGCCTCTGATTGGCGGCAACCTCTTCTTCTCGCCCGTATTCAACTTTGCCGATAGTTATATTACTATTGCGGTGTTTTATTTGATTATATTTCACTGGAAGTATTTCAAATAGTTTCGAGTGCGCCTTGTGGTCGGATGTGCCTTGTGGGTGCTTTTTGCACCAAACTGCGATAGGTGGCTTCCTCATTTACGAGAGTAAACTGC
>JAGBVY010000148.1 GCA_017630115.1 Tidjanibacter sp.
CATAAAGTCGGTCACTCTATCGAGCACCAGTTCGGCCTTTGTGATGATGTCCTCGTAGTTGCTAAGGGTGGCCTGACGCTGCCACATATAGCGTACCATCTCGATGAGCACCAGTAGGTTGCGCTCGCTTGCAAGGCATACGCCATAGTCGTTAAACACCCTCTGCCAGAGGGTCTTATCGTAGGAGGTGACGGCGGCAAGGGCGGCCTCGCTTGGCACAAACATAATAACATAGGGCAGAGGGGTGTAGCCCTCGTTGTTGCTACGGTCGTAGTTCCTATCGGAGAGTTTGCGGGCTTGGTCTGCAATCTTCTCGGCAAAGGCCTTCATCACAACGCCCTGATTCTCGGCACTGGTGCTATCGAAGTCGAGTTCGGCGGGGAGTTGGAACTTGGAGTCGATGTAGAGCACGCTGTTGGTCTGGGGGTAGATAAGTGCCGCATCGGGGCGCATCTTCTTGCCACCGGCGTTTTTGACCGTTGAGCCATCTTCGCCACGCAGGGTCTGCTGCAACTTATACTGCACACCCTCAATGAGTCCCGAGCCTGCCAGCAGGTCGGCAAGCAGCTTTTCGCCCAGATTGCCCTGTATGGTCACGCTACCACTCAGAGCTGTCACCAGACGGTCGGCCTCGCGCGTTAGACGGCCACCAGTCTCCACAAAGCGTTTGATTTCGTTCTGCAAGGTGGCCCTATCCTCAATGCCTTGCTGTTTGAGCTGCTCCAACTGCTCACGATAGGGGCGCAAAATCTCGCCAATGCTCTCGCGGTTGCTCTGTTCGGTCTGCTGTTTGAGTTGGGCTTTGACGGTTTCGAGCTGTTGTTCGAGTTGCTGCTTAAACTCGCTACGGCGAGCCACATCGGCCTCCTTAAATCGCTGATCCTGCTCGGCCAGACGAGCTTGATGTTCCTCTTTGAGTTGTGCGAGGTCGGCCACAGCACGTCGCGACTGCTCCTCCAACTGCTCTTTGAGCAAGCACACCTCCTTATCGAGAGCCGCTTTGGTCTCGGAGAGTGATAGGATTTGGTCTTGGAGAGCTGTTTGGAGTGCTGCTGAGCGTTGTTCGGTTTGGGTGACTCCGCGCTTGCCCAATAGGTAGCCCACAACAAGGCCCACAATGAGCATACATACTGCAACTAAAATAGTGGTTTCCATACTACTATGTCGGGTTTCGGTTTATCTGGTTTGGGTGGCCAGTTTTGTCCCCACAATAGCCATAGCTGCCACGCCAATGCCGATGGCTTTGGGGTCGGGAGAGAAGGTGGAGGTGTGGAGCGAGCCTGCACGCTTTGAGGCGAAGTCGTCGCCCGTATATCCCACGCCCAAGCGGTAGAAGAGCGAGGGGTAGTGCTCGGTGTAGTAGCCGAAATCCTCACCCGTGGGGCGTGGGCCAAGCTCTACTACATCAAATACCTCGCCCAGCACTCGGCCAACCTCGTGGGCTAGTGATGGGTCGTTATAGACGGCTGGGTAGCCCTCACCAAAGTTGTTGTCTATGGTAAGACCCTCGGCTTGGCCCTCAATCTGGCGGCAGAGGTAGTCGATGGTCTTTTTGAGTGTAGCCCTCCATAGTGGGTCGAAGGTACGCATTGTACCCTCCAACCTAACGCTGTCGGGGACAATGTTGGTGGCCCCCTTAGCCTCAATCTTACCAATAGATATTATGGTCTGACCCACATCCTTGGGTGCGAGGTTGGGTAGGGTGTAGAGTTGTTCGATGAGTTGGGCTGTTGGGAGTATGGGGTCAATCATACCCTCGCGCAGAGCTGCGTGGCCTCCTTTGCCCCTGAGGGTGAAGTGGAGCTCGTCGCAGGCGGCCATATACTTGCCGGGGCAGATGCCTAGCGTTCCTGTTGGGAGGGTGGGCTCGGCGTGGTTGCCAATGAAAGCTACAATCTCGTAGTCCTCAAAGGGATTCTCCTCCAAAACCAACTTTGCACCCCCGGGGTTGAGCTCCTCGCCTGGCTGGAAGAGAGCAAATATGGTACATCCAATAGTGTCTAAATGTTTGCTCAGCAGAGTGATGGCTCCCAATACTATGGTGGCGTGGAGGTCGTGGCCGCAGGCGTGCATCACCCCCTTGTTGGCCGACGCATAGGGGATATTGTTGTGCTCCTCGATGGGGAGTGCGTCAATGTCGGCCCTCAGCACAATGGCCTTGCCGAGGTCGGCACCCTCAGCTCTGCCCTCAATCTTGGCAAGCAGACCGCTACCCGCAATGGGGCGGAAGTCAATCTGTTCGCTTCTAAGGCGTGCGGCAATCATCTCGGCTGTCTGCCACTCCTGAAACGATAGTTCGGGGTGGGCGTGGAGCTGGTAGTAGGTGTTGAGTAGGTTGGGGTAGAGGCCCAAAACCTCCTCGGTTATCTGTTGTGCTGAAAGTGCCATATATGGTTGGTTCTGTTTTGCGTTTGTTTTTGCTCCTACTTCTGGACTATCTCCACCTGATAGACCTTGTTCCAGTTTTTGCCCGTCAGCCAAATGCGACCTGTGGCGGGGTCGTGGGCTATGCCGTTGAGCACGTCGGTGTTGTAGGTTATGTCGGTGGGCGACTGCAACCCCTCCAAGTCGATGATGCCCACCACCTTGCCCGACGAGGGGTCGATGCGGACAATCTGGTTGGTGAGATAGACGTTGGCCCAAATCTCCCCTCCAATCCACTCCAACTCGTTGAGGTTTTGAGCCTTGCGACCACCTATGGTCACCTCAATGGTGTCGAGTATGGCAAAACTCTTGGCCTCGCGCACGGTGAGGCGCTCCGAGCCGTCGGACATATAGAGCTTCGTGCCGTCGGTCGTCAGTCCCCAGCCCTCGCCCTTGTAGTCAAACTCGCCCACCTTGCGGAGCGTAGTGCGGTCATAGACAAAGGCTTTGCCCTTGCGCCAAGTGAGCTGATAGACCCTATCGCCCAAGATAGTCATACCCTCGCCAAAGTAGTTGCGCGAGAGGGGTGTGACCTTTTGAGGCTCGCCTGAGGAGGGCAGAGTGGTCTGCATTACCGACGAACCATAGCCTCCGGTACTCTCCCAGAAGAGCCCGTCGGCATACTCAAAACCTTGGGTGTAGGAGTCGGTAGAGTGGGGTAGTTCGGCCACAATGCGGAAGGTGTAGTATTTGAGCGGCGACGACTGTGTTTGCGACGTAGCGCCACTCTTTTGGGAGCTATTGCCACAAGCGCAGGCCATTGCCGAGAGCGACAAAAGTAGAATAAATAGTTGGTGTTTCATAAAAAAGGTGCATCAGATGATTACAAAGATAGCAAAATTTGGTATATTTGTGCCAAATAACCCATAAAAACCTTTATAGATATGCTTACACTTAGGCAACTGAGAGATGATAAGGAGTTGGCCATCAGTCGTTTGGCGGTGAAAGGTGTCGATGCACGCGAGGCTATCGACCGCATCATAGCGCTTGACGATGCACGCAAAGCACTCCAACAAGAATTAGACAAGAATCTGGCCGAGCAGAATGCTGCTGCCAAACAGATAGGTGCTCTTTTTGCACAGGGCAAACGCGATGAGGCTGAGGATATTAAGGCCCGCGCAGCCAGCCTCAAAGAGGAGAGCAAGAGGCTCGATGCGGAGCTGAAAGCTACCACCGATAAACTCAATGCCGAGATTGTGCTCCTGCCCAACTTCCCCGCACCCATCGTTCCCGAGGGCAAAACCGCCGAGGACAACGTTGTGGTTAAGCAGGGTGGCGAGATTCCCGCTTTGGGCGAGGGCGCTCTGCCCCACTGGGAGTTGGCCGCTAAGTACGACATCATCGACTTTGAGCTGGGCGTGAAACTCACCGGCGCAGGCTTCCCCGTATATAAGGGTAAAGGTGCAGCCTTGCAGCGTGCCCTTATCACCTACTTCCTCGACCAGAATACCGAGGCAGGCTACTTGGAGGTGCTGCCTCCCATTATGGTAAACGAGGCTTCGGGTTTCGGCACCGGTCAGCTGCCCGACAAAGAGGGTCAGATGTACCACGCCACTCTGGATAATTTCTATATGGTGCCTACCGCCGAGGTGCCTGTGACGAATATCTACCGCGACAGCATCGTCGATGAGAAGGAGCTGCCCATTCGCCTTACTGCCTACACCCCCTGCTTCCGTCGTGAGGCCGGCTCCTATGGCAAAGATGTGAGGGGTTTGAACCGTCTGCACCAGTTCGACAAGGTGGAGATTGTACGCATCAACCACCCCGATAGCTCCTATGAGGCTCTCGACCAGATGGTTGCCCACGTTGAGAAGTTGGTTGCGGCACTCGGTTTGCCCTACCGCATCGTGCGCCTCTGTGGTGGCGATATGAGCTTTACGTCGGCTCTGACCTACGATTTCGAGGTCTATTCGGCTGCTCAGGGCAGGTGGTTGGAGGTATCGAGCGTATCGAACTTCGAGTCGTTCCAAGCCAACCGTCTGAAACTGCGCTATCGCACCGAGGGCAAAAAGACCGCTTTGTGCCACACCCTCAATGGTAGCTCGTTGGCACTGCCTCGTATAGTCGCAGCCCTTTTGGAGAACAACCAGACCCCCGAGGGTATTGTCGTTCCCGAGGTGTTGCGTCCCTACCTGAGATTCGATATCATCAACGGCAAATAGTGCCACACTACCTACAATTTGGTAGGGTTTGTGTAAAATAAACCGTCAAGTAGGGTGCGGAGTAACAAAAAATGTTTATCTTTGCATTACTTTTTAGAGAACATTAAACTTTTTTAACAGTAACACTATGGCTTATAAAATTGATCCTGAGAAATGTGTAGCTTGTGGTAGCTGCATCGGCGAGTGCCCCGTAGAGGCTATCTCGGCTGGCGACGTTTACGTTATTGACGCAGATACTTGCATCGAGTGCGGTAGCTGTGCAGATGTATGTCCTAACGAGGCTATCTCCTTGTAATTAAGGCTGCGCAGACGATTCAGGGAGGCTCTATAGAGCCTCCCTGCTTTTTTTACGAGCTTTCGGCTGTGCCTTGTGGGTTTTCGAGCGCGCCTTGTGGGCGATAGCTGCGTTACGCTTGTTTCGGAAATCCTCATTTACGCTCGGTAAACTGCGGTTTC
>JAGBVY010000149.1 GCA_017630115.1 Tidjanibacter sp.
CCTCAAGCAGATGCAGGAGGCGCTAAACACCTCGAGCAAGGAGCATAACGAGACCATGACACGCCTCGATGCCACAATTCAGGCGAACATGAAGAACAGCCGCGACCTCGGTGAGACAGCCGAGCGCCTGACACGCGCCCTTGTGGGTGAGGTCAAGGTGCAGGGCAACTTCGGCGAGCTCAAGCTGCGCCAGCTCCTCGAGGACCTCGGGCTCAAGGAGGGTGAGCAGTATGCAACACAGCAGTCGCTGAAGGATGAGTTTGGCGCAAGCATCAAGGATGACGACGACAAGGGCCTCATCCCCGACTTCGTGCTCCACTTTCCCAACAACCGCGATGTCATCGTCGACTCGAAGGTCAACATCAAGGCCTATACCTTATATATAAATGCGGCAAACGAGGGCGACAATGCCGAGAAGATGAGGTCGCAATACTTGGCCGAGCATATCGCTGCGGTGCGCCGTCAGGTCGACCTACTCGCGAAGAAGGACTACACAAAGTACCTCAAGACTGGATACTCGAAGCTCAACTTCGTGATTATGTATATGCACAACGAGGGCGCGCTCAACCTCGCACTGATGAACGACAACGCGCTGTGGAAGGATGCCTACGACAAGGGCGTGCTCATCCTCGGCCCGCAGACCATGTATATGAACCTCCGCATCCTCGAACTTATGTGGACACAGAGCCGCCAGCTCGGCAACCAGAAGAAGATTGTGGATGCCGCCGAGGAGATGATAAAGCGCACACAGATTCTCGCCGAGCGCTTCAACAAGGTGGAGGAGCACCTCAAAAAGACCACCGAGGCCGTAGGCGATGTTAAGAGGTCTATCGCTACGGGAGGCCAGAGCATCATAAAATCGGCAAATAAGGTTATACAACTCGGCATAAAGGAGGATCAGTCCCATGTGAAAATCTCGTCGTACTATGTCGACGAGGAGAGCGTGCAGATGATTGGCGAGTTGGACAGGGAGAGTACATCTGCCGAACAAATGAGCGTCATTCCCGAGGATGATGACGAGGCTGTTGAAAAAAAATATAGAAATTAGTCAAAAATATTTTGATTATATCCTTACATCAGCGTAAAGTTTTCAGCGCTTCGTGCGGCGAGATACTCGCATAGTAATGAATTGATATACAGGGTGTAGCCCACCCGTAAAACTCGAGGGGAGTATATAGTTTTGCACTGCGCAAAGCATATATTTCCCTCTTTATAGTTTCTGCTTATATCGCTATAAATATTTTTTGTTTGGAATATTGATTTTCTTGCCATATATTTGCACCAGAAACAAATAGAAATAACGATAAATAAGTTTAAGTTTAGTAGAAAAAACGAGGATCCCGCCAAGTGTTAAAAGGTTAAATAGAGCCGGATCATCACCCAACGGAAGGCGCACCAACGGCGCGCACCGCTGGGCAGACAAGAGATAGAGATTTTATGGTGTAAAAAGTTAATAATTGTTTGTGTCCATTGTGTGAGGGCCGTCTGCTGTGAAGTACGACGGCCCAATTTTTTGTAGCAACGTCCCTACTTCCACTCAGCATATTAATGCAATATACAGAAATCTTACTCCCTCACCCTCAAATTGTTACCCCAAAATTTGGAAAATTCAAGGGGGGGGGTAAATTTGTGGCCAAGAAAAGAATTTTGGCTTTCGACGTCAGAAAGCGAGAATTAAGGTGTCACACATAAAACAACATAACAGATTACATCTATGAAAAGATTTCTTCTAATTATTGTCGCACTTACATTTATTACGGTGGGTGCGAGTGCCCAGACAACAAAGTACAACTACCACAAAAATGGCTATTGGGGTAATTTCGAGGTTGCTGGTGGCGTGACGCTCGGTGGCGGCAGCGATATCGGCATCAGCACCGTGCATGGTGCGCGCATCGGCCATGGCGTCGCTGTGGGTATGGGTGTCGGATTCTATGTCGATGTCAACAGCGTGGTGAGCACCTTCTATGTCCCCGTGTTCTTGGAGACTAAGTACTCGCCATTCAAGAGCGGCCGCTCGCCCTACATCTCGCTACGCACGGGTTTCAGCATGAACGAGTGGGCAATGCCAGGCTTCTACCTCGCACCAACATTGGGTTGCGACATTGGCCGTTTCACATTCTTCATGCGCTACGGCCTCAACCTCTACCCTACGACTGTCGACATAGACATCAACTCGCCCGAGGTGGACATAGAGCTTACAGCGCCTGCAAACATCAAGACTCATGCACTCTCGATAGGCTTTGGCCTGAATTTCTAACATAATACTAACGACAGAGGGGTTGCCCACGTGGACAACCCCTCTATTATTTTTGCCATTGCAACCTTTACTGCTGTACCTCTACGGCCTTCATGATGCCCACAAGCGTACCATTTTTCAGAAGAAGCATATTGTCGCCATCCATCTCGTAGTGCGTAACGCCCTCGAGCATATCGTAGTAGGCACTCTCCCTTGCATGGTTCTCGCAGTAGCGGCGTGTAGAGCCGAGGTTGGCGAGATTGAGGGCGCGGCTATCGTCTACGGTGTAGGTCACGGTGAAGCGGTTGCAGTCGCCAGCACCTGCGGCGGTGCCATTCTCGCTGAAGCATAGGGTGTAGCTGTCGCCCGTTGCTACGACCTCGCGACCCATAAGCTGCACGAGCTGCCATGTGGTGCCCACGAGGGGTTTCTCGAGTTTGCTACGCTTGCGGCAGTCACAGCAGCCCACGACCATGAGCGCAGAAATAAGGAGGGTGATTGAAAATAAAATTGTGCGTTTCATAATATTATTCCAAATTATCGTTATCTTTGCAACAAAGATAATACAAATCAATTAAAACCTATAAAGAAATGAAAAAAGTTATCGCTTCACCCAAGGCTCCTAAGGCTGTAGGTCCCTACTCACAGGCTATTGCACACGACGCAACACTCTATATCTCTGGTCAGTTGCCCATCGACGGCGCAACAGGCGTTATGGCAGAGGGCGTAGAGGCACAGACTCGTCAGGCACTCACAAACCTCGGTTACATCCTCGAGGAGGCTGGCTACACATTTGATAACGTAGCAAAGACTACAGTATTGTTGGCAGACATCGCAGATTTCGGTGCGATGAACGCTATCTATGCTGAGTTCTTCACAGGCGACAAGCCCGCTCGCATCTGCTACCAGGTTGCAGCATTGCCTATGGGTGCGCGCGTTGAGATCGACGCAATTGCTATTAAGTAATTTAGCGCGACTTTGCAAAGTTAAGGGGATGGCTAAATATTAGCCATCCCCTTTGCTTTAGGAGGTTTCTCATTCTTTACTCAGCCTTACGCTTTAGTATATCACGGATGTTATCACCATTATATACATAGTCACACACGATGTGGTCGCCATTAAATCCCGCTACAACATACTTGGCATTATAGTCGCCGCTAAGTGTTAGCACATGACTATCAGCATCATACTGCCACTCGAAGGCCATTGTCTCAGGCTCTACACCTGGCTCTGTGAATTCCACATATTTATTACCCGTGCCGTCGGCATTGAATGTGAGCTTGCTATATCCAAGGCCCTCAGCATAGCCAACACCCATAACTCTATGAGGTTGTTCAATCTTTTCCCACTCGGCATCGTACACCAACATTGAGTCCAACTCCCACTCGCCTACAAGGCCCTCGACAAGTGCCTCGGCATCGAAATCGCTACACTCTGCGACAAACGACTCAACAACAGCGGTCTCGGCTACCCAGCCCGACTCGGTCCAATAGTATAGGGATACATTACACTCGCCAGGATTATTAGTTACTCTACCAATGGGCACCTCGCAAGTAGCCACGCCACGAGTCTCGTCAAAGCCCTCAAATCCAAAGGTCATATCCAAAGTATAAACATCGCGACCATCTATGGTTGCCTGGTCAATCATAGAGAACTCAAACCAACCTGATGTCGACACGAACTTATAAATACCCGTTCTGAGCTCAATGAAGTTTTTCTTGTCGCTTGATGGGTCCTCCAAGATGACACCGCAGTCGAGCCTACTTGGGTTCTTTATCTCGCCAAAATAGTACTTTGTACCCACTACAAGAGGTACATCTGCGGGGATGTTGAAGCAGAACTCCACAACGGCGTGTATATTATTGGGGGAGTAGTCGTACTCCAACTGGCCACGAGTAAGGAAAAACTGAGTAACGCCTGACTCATCCTTACCGATATAGAATTTGCTTCCTGTAGGCTTCCACCACTCGCCGAGCTTGTCGGTGCTAAAGAGTGTCTTATTCCAACGCGCAGCCTCCGATGTCACATACATTTCGATATGCGATGTTGCCATCTCGTTAGTAGGTTCGTCTGGTGTTAGTGGTACCTCATTGTTAGGTTTGTTGCACGATACGATAGTGCCAGCCAGCACCAGTGTCATAAGAGTAAAAAATAACTTTTTCATAGTAGTATAAGTTTAAGGTTGTGTATTTTAAGTCTACAAATTTACCCCCCCCATTAAATTTCCAAACTTTTTGTTAAGAAATTGATGGTAGAGGGTAATATTTCTGCATATTGCATTAATATGCAAGGATATAACTATATTATTGACTACTTCTATCTATTGACTATGCTGCTTGTTTGCCGCGCCAGACGGTCTCCCAGTCCTCCCATTGCGACTCCCACATATCTGCCCACCAGCACTTACCCGTGGGGTCGAGCTTTGTGTCGTGAAACTTTTTAGCCTTCGATATTTGTAGTTTAACATCACGCACCTCGCCAGTATGGTTTGCGGGTACGGTGAAATCAATATACATTTTATTACTATGTATCTCTTTGGTCGGATTGTTTCCCAATAATAGACGGTAGCGATAGCACTTATGAGTCTCACCTGGCTCGAAGCGCGTATCCTCAACCCACCAAGTATCGAAGTTACTAAATTTATATGTGCCTCCCTCTTGAGGTATCTGCATAACCTGTGAGTTTGGTATCGCATCCCA
>JAGBVY010000150.1 GCA_017630115.1 Tidjanibacter sp.
AAGAGTATCTTTGTGGTTAATATAACCATTATTAGGCATAAAATCATAAAACGAATAGTCTGAAATATATGTATCAGAAGAAATTGGAAGCTACCGCCCGACTCCTTGAAGTGATGGACACCCTGCGCGAAAAGTGCCCTTGGGACCGCGAGCAGACCTTTGAGTCGTTGCGTAGCAACACCATTGAAGAGTGCTTTGAGTTGGTGGATGCCATTACCGACAACAATATGGAGGGCATACGCGAAGAATTGGGCGACGTGTTGCTCCACATTGTTTTCTACTCTAAAATGGGCCAAGAGCAAGGTAAGTTTGACTTTGCCGACGTATGTAACTACTTGTGCGACAAACTTATCTACCGTCATCCCCACGTCTATGGTGAGGTTCACGCCGACAACCCCGCAGAGGTAATTCACAACTGGGAGATGCTCAAACTCAAAGAGAAAGCCAAGAAAGCTCGCAAGGAAGCCGGAGGTGTACTCTCGGGTGTACCCCGTTCACTGCCCGCAATGGTCAAAGCCTATCGCATTGGTCAAAAGGCGGCCTCAGCAGGCTTCGACTGGGAGCAGAAAGAGGATGTGTGGGCCAAAGTAAACGAGGAGGTTTCGGAGGTAGAGGCTGAGGTTAAAGCCGGCAACCAAGATGCCCTCGAAGGAGAGATTGGCGACTTGCTCTTCTCCATAATCAACGCTTCGCGCCTATATGGTATCGACCCTGAGACAGCTTTGGAAAGGACCAACAAGAAGTTTATGGCCCGTTTTTCGCACATCGAGCGTAGGGCTGCCGAGATGGGCACCGGCGTTGGAGAGATGACTCTCGACCAGATGGAGACACTATGGCAGGAGGCCAAAGAGGTAAAAGAGATTTAATTTGTATTACAAAACAGCTGAAAATATATGGCAATTATTAAGAGCGTTAGGGGCTTTACCCCAAAGATTGGCAAAGGCTCAATGGTAGCCGAAAATGCCACCATAGTTGGTAATGTTGAGATTGGCGAGCAGAGCAGCGTTTGGTTTGGTGCGGTCATCCGTGGCGACGTAAACGCTATTCGCATCGGCAAGAAGTGCAACATACAAGACGGAGCGTGTCTTCACGCCACCTACGACCTCTCGCCCCATCCCTCGGTTACTATTTTGGGCGACGGCGTGAGCGTTGGTCACAACGCAATCATCCACGGCGCACAGATTGGCGACAACTGTCTGATTGGTATGGGAGCAACCGTACTCGACAACGCCAAAGTTGGCGAGGGGTGCATCATTGCTGCCAATGCATTAGTTCTCTCGGGCGCAGTCTTGGAGCCTAATGGTCTTTATGCCGGCGTGCCCGCCAAGAGGCTCAAAGAGGTAACTCCCGAGCAGCGCATCAACACACTCGAACGCACCACGCGCGACTATATGCACTACGCATCGTGGTTCCCCGAATACTACGTTGATGAGCAAGACGAGCAAAAATAACAAGCCTTTTCCGAACTTCAACCTTTTGCCCTAAGAAGATGACCCAAACAGGCCGCCGATATCGCAACTTGGCCATCAATAGCCTCATCGCCATTGTGCTCGCAGTGGTGCTCAACTTTTCGTACTTAGTATTCATTATGGTAGGCAACCATAGTGAGCCCACGCCCAAAGAGCCTATTCGCACACAGATGGAGCATAGTAGCACTATCGAGCAGCAGGAGAGCCCAACTGAGGAGGCACAATATACTCCCGCTATTGATTCGCTCAAACGCGAAGTCATCATCCGCGAAGAGAGTATCAGGGCAAGTGGTAATGGTCGCCAATACAACCACCCTCTCTCGACCCCGATAGGCAGGTGGTTTATTCTGTTGGACATATTCTTCTATGGGCTTTTGTCGCTGCTGATGCTTACGATTATGACCTCGCGTTGGCGCAATCGTAAGATCAATGTCTATGGCATAAGGCTACTTATGTGTGCCCTATTGTTGGTGGTGTTCTACTTCATCTCGCCCCAACTATCGTGGAGGGGCGACGTGGTATTGACGGCCAACACGCGCTATCTGCTCAACCCAATGACCATATTGAAGATGACGGCTGCCTTTGCGGTGTGTGCTCTGTATGGCAAAATCTATGAGCTTGTCTATGCCAAGCAGGTAGTGGAGATGGAGAACGAAAAGCTCAAAAACGAGAATCTCTCGTGGCAGTACAACACACTGGTCAATCAGGTCAATCCCCACTTCTTGTTCAACTCGCTCAATTCGTTGTCGATGTTGGTTAGGGAGCAGAAGAATGGCGACGCTGTGACCTACATCGGCCAGATGAGCGACACCTACCGATATATTATAGAGGAGGGCAAGGCCGAGAGGACAACGGTAGAGAATGAGCTCAGATTTTTGGATGCCTACCGCTATTTGTTGGAGATACGCTATGCAGGCAAACTGCATATTGAGGTCAGCGTAGGGCGAGAATACTACTCCCACGAACTGCCTCCGCTTTCGATTCAGCCTCTGATTGAGAATGCCGTTAAGCACAACACCATAACCTCCTCTAAACCACTGAACATAACAATCAAGGGCGAGGATGACTACATTGTTGTTAGCAACCCCATCTCGCCTAAGATTGAACCCGAGGAGAGCACCGGAATCGGTCTGGACAACCTTTCGAGCCGTTGTAGGTTGATTGTGGGTCGTCCTGCCGAGATTATCCGCACAGAGAAAGAGTTTATTGTCAAACTACCCATAAACCGACCAAGCAAATGAGAGCCATTATTATAGAGGATGAGACCGCTGCCCAACGCAACCTAAAAGTGCTGTTGGCACAAACCCATCCCGACATAGACATTGTGGCAACGCTCGAAAGTGTGGAGGAGAGCATTGAGTGGTTTGGCTCAAACCCCTCGCCCGACTTGGTGTTTATGGATATTCACTTGGCCGACGGCAATGCATTTGGCATCTTCGCCCACACCGAGATAGAGGCACCCATAATTTTCACCACTGCCTACGACCAATATGCCCTCGAAGCTTTCAGGGTCAATAGTATAGACTACATACTCAAACCCATTAAGCAGGAGGATTTGGAGCGTGCCGTCAGAAAGTTCACCTCACTGACACAAGCCCAACGCAGCGCCTACAACGAGCGAATCAGTAGAATTGCCGAGCATACTCACAGTCGCACCATACTCACACAGGTCAAAGACCGCATTATACCCATAGCCGAACAGGATATAGCCTTTTTCTACACTTCCAACGAGCAGGTGACACTCACCACTTTGGACGGCAAATGCTACCCTGTGGATGGCACATTGGAGAGTATCAATAGTAAATTTAGTGGCGAGGATTTCTTTCGTGCCAATCGCCAATTTATCGTTGCCCGCAAGGCCATCAAAGACATTTCGGTGTGGTTTGGCGGACGACTAGCGCTCAACCTTACGGTCGCCACACCCGAGCGAATCGTTGTGAGCAAAGTACGCACACCTGAGATTAAAAGTTGGCTTAGCTAACATTTCACCCCAAGTCGAAGGCGATTCACCCCTATATTTGGTCGTTTCACCACTTAAAGGAGGCCCCATTCGGTCTCCTTTCACTATATTTGTATTGTGAAATAAAGTATCAACAAATCATATTAACCTTAAAATTTTTTG
>JAGBVY010000151.1 GCA_017630115.1 Tidjanibacter sp.
ATACCGCCGTCCTCAAACTCGATATAGATGAAGCTGATGTGGTGCTCGGGCATCATAGGGTGCTCGACGCTGCCCACCTTGATGCGATATTTGCAGTTGTCGATTTTCTCCACAACGGGGAGGTGTTTCTCCTGACTTGCCTCTACGGTGTTGGCTGTGAGCTCGGTCATTTTCTCGCCGCAGCAGAAGGGAACAACGCCGCCATCAACGGCCTTAACGATTACGTTACCACAGTGGTTACACTTAAAGAATTTTACTGCCATAGTTGTTAGGTTTTTTATTGTTTTACATATTTAGTTCTGTTTTGTATTGCAAAGATAATACCATTTGAGCTAAAAGTCAAATTGATAGTTTTTATAGCAGTATAAGTTATTCCTATGGGTAAGAGATCCTACGACGATTCTTTCGCACAAAAAAAGAGCGAACAACCGGATGTGGTTGTTCGCTCTTAGTAGTCCCACCGGGAATCGAACCCAGATTTACAGTTTAGGAAACTGTCGTTCTATCCGTTGAACTATGGAACCGTGTGGCCTGCGGTGAGGCTCACTCTCTATTTCTCTTCTTCGGCTGTGGCTTTGGTTGCAAATGCTCGGCGAATATCCTCTGCGTAGCCTGCCTTAATGCTGAGCTCGGTCTGGATGACCATATTTTTCAGCGCCAAGACAGAAGAGCTACCGTGACCCACGATGACCACGTCGTTCACACCAAGTGCGGGGGTGCCGCCCTTAATCTCGTAGTTGAGATTGTCGAGGAACTCGTCGTTAATCTTGCGGGCTTTGGCTATGTAGCGCAAGCTCTCGGAGAGTTTCAGCAGTACATTGCCAATAAATCCGTCGCATACAACCACATCGGCCTTGCCGAGGTAGAAGTCTTTGCCCTCGATGTTGCCCACAAAGTTAATCTCCTTTGTCTGGGCCAACATCTGATAGGCTGCTTTGGCAGCGGCATTACCCTTGCTCTCCTCCTCGCCTATATTCAGCAGACCCACCTTGGGGCTTTCGAGTCCCCAAAGGTCTTTGGCGTAGATGCTACCCATAATGCCGTACTGTGCAAGTACCTCAGGCTTACAATCTACATTCAGGCCCACATCTAAGAGGAGGGTGTAACCGCCCCTAACATTTGCGATGGCTGCCGACACTGCGGGTCGGATGACGCCCTCGGTAGTGCCTACCGTAAACATTGCGCCTGCCATCATTGCGCCGGTCGAGCCAGCGCTTGCGATGCCGTCAATCTTGCCTGCTTTCAGATACTCAAAACCTTTGCGAATGCTCGAATCGGGTTTTGCCTGAAATGCTTTGGCGGGGTGGTCGTGCATTGTGATTACCTCCGTTGTGGGGACAATCTCAATCCTCTGGCCTTCGTAGCCCTCAGCCTTCAAACACTTCTCAATAGCCTCTTTGTCGCCAAAGAGCACTATCTGAGTGGTGCTATCCAACTGTGGAATGGCCTCTACAACACCCTTGATAACTGCTTCGGGGGCGTAGTCGCCACCCATTGCGTCAATGCCTATGCGAAGATTACGCACCATTGAGAAGGTGTTGAGATTTACTCAGCTTTTTTCTCGATTGCCAATTTGCCACGGTAGAAGCCACACTCGGGGCATACACGGTGGTACTGTACGGGCGAACCGCAGTTGGAGCATACTGCTACGGTGGGAACAGCTGCTACGTAGTGAGTTCTACGTTTGTCTCTTCTGGTGGACGAAACCTTGTGTTTAGGATGTGCCATAGTTGTGTTTGTTTTTTATAAGTTATCTATTTCTAATTCTCTTCTTCGTTTGCTTCCATCGAGCGTTTCAGTGCTGCCAACGTTTGGCCGCTCTGGCCTGCTGCGAGGCTTGCCTCCTTGGGCTCGGCTATCTGCTCAAACTCCTCCTCGCTCACGATGCTGAATCGACCAATCATATCGGGGTTGCAATCCTCAATGTTGTCGTGCACTCTCTGGTAGGGCAGTGCGAGCAGCAATGTTTCATAGAGGTAGTCGGCCAAATTTATTTGTTCCTCTGCGGGGTTGAGCCACATTACCTCTCCGTCGAACTCATACTCCTCTTCGCTAAATTTGATGTAGAGAGTATCCTCTGCCTCAATTGGGTATTCGAGTTCGTCGAGGCACCTGTCACACTCTACACAAGCCGTGCCACTTAGCTCCACCTGAAAGGTGATCATTGCGGCAGCCTTAGTCATAGTTACCGTTGCAACTACGTCTGCATCAATCATTTGGTCGTCTTGAAGGGCCTCTAAAAACTCCTTATTCAACTGAAACTCAAACTGATGCTCACCAGCCTTTAAGCCTTTTAGTGGAATACTAAATTCTCTCAGTGTGTCCATAGTTGCCTCAAATTAGCGGGCAAATATACGAATAAAATTCAAAATTCAAAAATCAAAACTCAAAATTGTTGAACCTTTGTGCCCTTTATGGCTATGTTTGTCACTCTGTGGCAGGGAGTTTGTGTGTCGGAGAGGTAGCCGCAGCTTATTGGCGAAAAAATAAGCGGCAACCCTTTTAGGTTGCCGCTTTGGTAGCGAGACCCAGGATTGAACTGGGGACCTCATGATTATGAATCATGCGCTCTAACCAGCTGAGCTATCTCGCCG
>JAGBVY010000152.1 GCA_017630115.1 Tidjanibacter sp.
ACAACCGCCAAACTACTGACTTACAACTATTTGCAACGCACCAACGTAAACAAACCAACAAAAACAAAAACAAATATGGTTTCGTTTTGATACATTTTCGGCAGTTTTTTATATAATTGTAATTTGTAAAAGTGTTTTTCAATCAACAACCTTCAAAAATGAAACGATTTGACATAGCAGCCATCGGCGAACTCAACGTCGATGTCATCCTCAACCAAATTGACGGTTTCCCAGAAATGGGCAAAGAGAAATTTGCGGGCGATATGCTCCTGACACTCGGTAGCAGCACAGCCATTTTCGCAGCCAACGCCTCGTCGCTCGGCTCGAAGGTCTGCTTCGTTGGAATGGTAGGCAAAGACTCCTTCGGCTCGCTCGTCAAGAGCTCCTTGGAGGCTAAGGGTGTAGCCACCGACTACCTCATCGAAAACCCCGCCACCGCCACAGGTGCAACCATCGTAATGAGCTACGACGAAGACCGCGCCAACCTCACCTATCAGGGCGCAATGGATATTATGGGCTACGACGACATCTGCCCCGAGGTGTTCGACAATTGTCGCCACATCCACCTCTCATCGCTCTTTATGCAGTCGGCTCTGCTCCGTGACATCGACAAGGTGTTGGAGGCAGCCACCTCGCGTGGCATAACCATCTCGCTCGACACCCAATGGGACCCCGCCGAGACTTGGGCCTTGGACTACAAAAAGGTATTGCCCCATATCACTATCTTTATGCCCAACGAGAAGGAGTTGCAGGCTCTCACCCACACCAATTCGCTCGAAGAGGCTATCGCAGCCGTTGAGCCCTACTTGGGCGAGGCTATGATTGTGAAGATGGGCTCGAAAGGTTCGCTTTTGGTGCGTAAGGATGGTAGTCGCAATATGCTCCCCTCGTTCCTCAACCGCAATGTTGTCGATGCTATTGGCGCAGGCGACAGCTTCAACTCGGGCTTTGTGAGCGCCTTTGTCAAGGGGCTGCCATTGGAGAAATGTCAGGAGATTGGCAATATGACCGGCGCACTCAACACCACTGCCGCAGGTGGCACAGGCGCCTTCACCTCGCCCGAAGAGATAGACCAGAGGGCACAGAAACTCTTTGGCCACTCACTCGGCCTATAATCCCCCCCCCCACAAAAAAGACAAACAAACTAATCCGATAAACGACTATGAAAAAACTCATCTACATCCTACTGGCAACTCTTCTTTTTGTCTCGTGTGGCACAGCCGAGCAAAAGAAGGACGCTCAGACCCTTTCGCGTGAGATTGCGGGCGAGATTTTGCTGAAAGATTTCGACCCCGTTTCAATCTTCAACATCCCCACTACCAACATCGAGAAACCCAAATATGGAGTCATCGATATGCACTCCCACGACTACACCGACTGCAACGATGAGCTTATAGCTCAGTGGGTTAAGACTATGGACGAGTGCGGCATACGCACCACCCACGTTATGCACTGCGAGTGGATTGGTCTTTCGTTTGAGCAGATGGTCGAGGCCTACGGCAAGTACCCCGGACGCTTTGAGGTATGGTGCTCGCTCGACTACACCGACATCGAGGCCGACGATTGGGAGCAGAGGGCTATGGCCCATCTGGACCACTGCAAAGCCCTTGGTGCTTTTGGTATCGGTGAGATGGTCGATAAAGGACTTGGTGACGAGTATGCACGCCCCGTGAAAGGCACACACATCCACCTCGACCACCCCAAGATGCAGAGCGTCTTGGAGTACGCCGGCAAAATTGGTCTGCCTCTGAGCATCCACGTAGGCGAGCCTATCTGGATGTATGAGCCTATCGACAACCACAACGACGGCCTTATGAATGGCGCCAACTGGAAGGTGGACACCACTGTGGAGGGTTGCTACGACTACGACGAAGTTATGGAGTGCTTCGCCAACGCCGCCAAAGCTCACCCCAACACCATCTTCATCGCCTGCCACTACCTGAATATGTCGCACGACTGGCCTCGTCTGAGCGCAATCCTCGACGAGTGTCCCAATGTCTATGTTGATATTGCTGCGCGCGTTGCAGAGGCTTCGGTTACCCCTCGTGCCACCCGTCGTTTCTTCGAGAAATATGCCGACCGCATCTTCTACGGCACCGACAACGGCACTTCGGCCGAGATGTATCGCACAGTATTCCGCATCCTCGAAACCGACGACGAGCACATCTACAACCCCAGCTTCGGCTACCACTGGTCGTATAGCGCCTACGACCTGCCCGATAGCATTCTGCGCAAGGTCTATTACGAAAACGCCGAGAAACTGGCTAAGAAGCTGTCTAACGTCTAACGACCTAAGGCCAAAGACGACGACCGTCAACCGACTACCAACTACCGACCTAAGGCTTTAAGGTATTATAGGGCTTATAGGCCCTATTACAAAAAGTCGCAGAAGAAATAACACACAAACAAAAAACAGATAAAATGAAAAGATATATTCTAACAGCTATTGCGGGTGCTTTGTTGCTGGGTGGCTGCTCCACAGCCGAGATTTCCAACGGCGACATCACCCTGCAAATCAACAAGCAGATGCAGACCCGAGTATTCTCCAACAACGAGGCTACCGCCGCATTCCACAACGACTTCCAGTCGAGCGATGCGCTTGTGGCCGAAGAGGTTACTATCGACACCTGGACTCTGAAAGAGAGCCAACGCCACACCACCGAGCGTGGCGAGGCCATCACCCTGAGGGGTCAGTACAACAAGGATGGTTTCGGTGTGGAGAAAGTGCAGACAATCATTGCCCCCGAAGGCTTTGAGGGTATGTTGCTTGTGGAGACCCACTACATCAACAACGGCAAGAAAGATATGCGCCTGAAAAGCGCCGAGCAGCACAAGACCACCATCGACTCCAAGGAGGTTATCTGGTCGTTCCAACCCACCTCAACCTCAGCACGCGCCAACTGGATTTTGCCCGTTGAGGGTAGCTTCTACCAGAAGAACTACCTCGGTATGAACAACTGCGACTATGGCGGTGGTATTCCATTTGTGACAATGTGGCGCAGGGATGGTGGCGTGAGCGTTGGTTTGGTTGAGCCTGTGCTGAAAACCATCAATATGCCCATTGAGCGCGTTGCAGGCAACGATTTTGCCACAATGAAACTCGAAAGAGAGTGGGAGG
The DNA here is from genome assembly GCA_017630115.1 of Tidjanibacter sp. Classification (GTDB taxonomy): domain Bacteria; phylum Bacteroidota; class Bacteroidia; order Bacteroidales; family Rikenellaceae; genus Tidjanibacter. The sequence goes on from JAGBVY010000152.1 coordinate 3,119, forward strand.
AGCGTATGACCTTCGCTGTGGGCGACACACTCACTATGGAGCGCTCTTTTGTGGCCGTAACTACGGGCGACTACTTCGAGCCTCTTAAACTCTTCTCGCAGTATATGTATGCCCACGAGGGTATAACCCCCTCCGAGAGCGAGCCCGAGGCATTTGAGCCTGTATGGTGCGCTTGGGGCTACGAGCGTACATTCACCGTCGAGGAGGTGCTTGGCACACTCGACAAAGTGAAAGAGGTGGGCTTCAAGTGGGTTGATATCGACGACGGCTACCAGATTGCCGAGGGCGACTGGCAGGTGAACAAACGCATCGGTGGCGAGAGCCAGATGCGCCGTATGACCCGCGAGATTCACAAACGTGGCCTGAAAGCCAAACTGTGGTGGGCCCCCATCGCTGCCGACCCCGGCACGAAAGTTCTGCGCGACCACCCCGAGATGAAACTCCTCACAGACGAGTGGGTGCCCGAGTACATTTCGTGGTGGGATAGCTTCTACCTCTCGCCTGTCAATCCCCACACCCAGAAGTACACCACCGACTTGGTGAGGACCTTCATTGAGGATTGGGGCTTCGATGGTCTAAAACTCGACGGTCAGCATATGAACCTCTGCGAACCCGACCACAACGAGCATAGCGGTCTGAACTATCCCGCCGAGGCTCAGGAGCGTATGCCCGAGATTTTCAAGGCTATCTACGACACCGCGCGTAGCATCAAAGATTACGCTGTGGTACAGTTCTGCCCCTGCGGTTGCGCCATCAACTTCTTCCACACCCCCTATATGAATCAGGCCGTTGCCTCCGACCCCACCAGCAGCGCACAGATTCGTATGAAACGCAAGGCCTATGCTGTCATCAACCCCAAGATGGCCTACTATGCCGACCACGTTGAGCTCTCCGACGGCGCAATGGACTTTGCTACCCAGCTCGGTATTGGCGGTGTTCTCGGCTCGAAATTCACTTGGCCCAAGAACAACCCCAATGTGAAGGTCAATTACCTCGACAACGACGTTCTGGTGGACTACCTGCTGACCCCCGAGAAGGAGGTTATCTACAAGAAGTGGGTGGGCCTCTACAACGACTATATGCTCTCTACGGGCGACTACCTAAACCTCTACGACCTCGGCTTCGACAAGCCCGAGGGCCACGTCATTGCTAAGAATGGCAATATGTACTACGCCTTCTATGCCGATGAGTGGAATGGCGAGGCTGTGGAGCTTCGTGGCTTGGATAGCTCGAAGAGCTACACCGTAACGGAGTACACCACCGACGAGAAGAAGAGCCAGACCATCGATGGTAGCGACCCCTACATCTACCCCACCTTCAAGACCAACTACCTGATTGAGGTTAGCCCAATAGCTGAGTAGTAAAAAAGAGGGAAATATAGCAAAAAACAGATGCACTCCGCAGTGGGGTGCATCTGTTTTTATACGGCAACACCCCAAGTATCGGCCCGGGCGGCCTGAGGCACCGCAAAAGATTAAATCGTTCGAAATACTCCACCTTTGGCAAAAAATCATTATCTTTGTGGAAACCAATAACCCAAGTGCCTATGAAACGTATTTTCACTCTTTTAGGAATTGTATTTCCCATTCTCTTTGCGATGGGATGTCAGGACACGCCCGAGGATATTACACCCGAAGAACAGACTCTTGAACTTAGCGCAGTAGAGTTGGCGTTCGTTGCCGAAGGCGGCTCCCAGAAGTTGAACATAACCGCCACCAGCGCTTGGAGTGCCTCGATAGAGGGTGCGTGGTGCACTCTCTCGGCTACCGAGGGCGAGGGCGACGCCTCTCTTACGGTGACTGCCGAACCCAATATGGGCGAAGCGCGCACGGCTACCATTACCTTCACAATGGGCGATAAGAACAAGAGTGTAACTATCACACAGCTCGCTGCCGAAGGTGGCCTCCTCGATTTGCTACAAAACATTTATGAGGTGCCTGCCGAGGGAGCAGCTCTTCAAGTTGCCCTCACACCTGAGGATGCGGAGAAAATCGAATATGAGTACGATCCCAACCACGAGTGGATATGGATCTCGGTTGGTGGGAGTGAGGACGGCTCGTTCTGTGGCATACATATCGAGATTTTGGCCAATGTGGATGCCGTAGCAAGGGAGTGTGTAGTGAAATTTACCTTTGACTCCGAGAGCAAGGATATAACTCTGCGTCAGGCTGCGGCCGAGGCCTATGTAGAGGCCGAGCCTGAGGTTGTGGAGGTTGACTTCAAAGCGCAGGATATAATCCTCCACGTTGGTGGCAATGTGGAGTACACAACCACTTATAGCGAGGGTTGCGACTGGATTAGTTTCTCGAAGGAGAACTACGAAGGAACCCACTTCTCTGTGGCCGAGAACCCATCGAGTGAGGCTCGCCAAGGTGAGATTATCTTTGCCAACTCGGAATATAGTGTGAGCGCCAAGGTGATAGTCAAACAGGAGGGTAGGCCCGAAAGACCCGCCTCGCCACCCAGCAACCAGATTTGGTACTCAACTTGGGGCTATGGCGAAACCCCCTATATCGACGACAGCTCCTTCGACCAGAAGATTGTGTCGAACATCTACTATTGGGACGAAAAGCTCGGAATCATCACCTTCGAGGGCGACGTAACAGAGATTAAGGATGAGGGTTGGGATTACGACGACCGTTGTACCAAGATTATTCTGCCCGAAAGCGTCACCAAGGTTGGCAACAAGGGTTTCTATAAGTGTACAAGGTTGGAGAAGTTTGTTGCTCCCGGACTGACCACAATAGGCGAAGAGTCCTTTGCAGAGTGCGAAAATCTCACCGACTTCGACTGGGGCAAGCTCACCGACATCCCATACAAGGCATTCTACAAGGCCGGTTTTGTTGATTTGGTTATTCCCAGCCAGTTTAAGGACATCACGGGCAACTACGCTTTCCGTGAGTGCGAAAAGCTCAAAACCGTAACCTTCGAGGAGGGTGTGGAGAGGCTCAGCGCCGAATCTCTGTTCTACTTTGCAACTACCGAGCAAGTGACCTTCCCTTCGTCGTTGAAGAGCATCGGCGAAATGTGTTTCTACGCCAACGAACCTCTAAAATCCATTGAGTGGGGAGGCTTAGAGGAGGTTGGAAGCCACGCGTTTAGTGGGTGTATGGGACTTACCGAGCTGGTTGTTCCTGGCACGGTGAAAAAACTTGGCAGCGCAGCCTTCCACCAGTGCGAGTCGTTGCAAAAACTCGTTCTCGGAGCCGAATATGTAGGTTGGTGCGCCTTCTCTTACTGCTATGCACTGACCGACATAGAGGTGACTTCCACGACCAAAACCTTTGAAGGTTGCACCTTCTCTCGTTGTACTTCGTTGGAGTCGTTCACCTATCCCGACCATATCACCCATACAGGCCCATACAACTTCCAAGATTGTTGGAAACTCACCTCGGTGGATTTGGGCAATGTAGAGGTTGTCGAGGAGATGCTCTTCCAGTACTGCTACGCTTTGCAGTCGGTAGTCCTACCCGAGAGCGTAAAGACGGTAGAGGATGATATGTTTTTTGGCTGCAACGAGATGGTAAGCGTTACACTTAACGAGGGTTTGGAGGATTTTTGTGCCTCATTTTCATCGACCAAGGTTTCTATGGTCGAGATTCCCTCAACAGTGAAGGTCCTCTCTGGTAGTTTCAACTCCAACGCCGAGGGGTATATGACCATCAAATTCAAGGGCGATGCTCCGTATGTAGATAAAGATAATTTGTTCTGCCAAGGGGCGACAATCCATTGTCCTATGATCTATATCGAGAACTACAAGGCAATTGCAAGCGCATTTGGCGTGTACACACTGATTCCATATTAGGGGAATTTGGAAGCCTACTTAAATCAGAAGAGCGCCCTGCAATGTGGGGCGCTCTTCTGATTATCGTCCCTATCAACAGCTTAAAAATCAAAATTTTTCGATTTTCAATTTTCAATTTTCTTTTTTTTGATTATCTTTGCGGGCTGTTTAACCAAAAAAATTTTATCGAAATGCCAAAAATGAAAACAAACGCCGGCGCGAAGAAACGTTTTGACTTCACCGGCACCGGTAAGATTAAGAGGAAACACGCTTATCACAGCCACATCCTCACCAAGAAATCTACCAAACGTAAACGCAACTTGGACTACTCGGCAATCGTAACTCCTGCCGATGCAGCTAAGCTCCGCAAGCTCCTCGTTAAGTAATTAACCCGTAGAGCAATTTGTTTAACCAAAGAGAGAATTAGCCCCGAAGAGTGGGAGAGAAACCTGCCGCTAATCTTTCGATTAAAACTTAAAATTTTATGCCAAGATCAGTAAATGCTGTAGCATCGAGAGCTCGCAGAAAAAAAGTTTTAAAACTTGCCAAAGGTAACTTTGGTTCAAGGGGAAACGTCTGGACAGTAGC
>JAGBVY010000153.1 GCA_017630115.1 Tidjanibacter sp.
AGGCCCACCTGGGCGTTCATATTTGCACCGTCCATATAAACCTGACCGCCGTGCTCGTGAATAGCATCCACAATCTCGCGGATGCGGCTCTCAAAGACACCGTGAGTCGAAGGATAGGTCACCATCAGACCTGCCAACTCGCCTTCATACTGCTCGGCCTTAGCTTTCAAATCCTCTACGTCGATGTTGCCCTTCTGGTCGCAAGCTACGGTAACAATCTTCATACCTGCCATAGCTGCCGAAGCGGGGTTGGTGCCGTGAGCCGAGGCGGGGATGAGAATGATGTTACGATAGCCCTGCGAGCGGCTCTGGTGGTAGGCGCGGATAATCATCAGACCCGTATATTCGCCCGCAGCACCCGAGTTGGGTTGGAGGGTGCAGCCTGCAAAGCCGGTGATAACCGAGAGATCTTTCTCCAACTCGGCAATCATCGTAAGGTAGCCCTCAGCCTGAGCTGTGGGGGCAAAGGGGTGCATATTGGTGAAACCTGCCAGCGAGAGAGGCATCATCGTCACAGCAGGGTTGAGTTTCATAGTACACGAGCCGAGCGAAATCATACTATCGGCCAGCGATATGTCGCGGTGTTCAAGACGTTTGATGTAGCGCATAAGCTCAGTCTCGGAGTGGTATTTGTTAAATACGGGCTCGGTAAGTATAGCGCTCTGGCGACGCAGTTCGGCAGGAATTACCGAAGCCTGCTCGTCTATCTTGACGCTCTTGGGGGCTTTCTTGCCGGCAGCCTCAGCGAAGATAGCCACAACCTCGGCCACCTCCTCATCGGTGGTAACCTCGTCGAAGCTCATCCTAACCCTATCCTCGGCTGGGTAGAAGAAGTTGATGCCGTGAGCCAGAGCCACATCCTGAACAACAGCAGCCTCGGCCTCCACTTCGAGGGTATCGAAATAGCACTCCGAGCGCAGTTTGAAGCCCAATGCTTTCAGTCCCTCAGCCACAGCCACAGTGCGCGAGTGGATGTGGGAGGCGATGCGAGCCAACCCCTCAGGACCATTATAGACAGCATAGAAGCCCGACATCGATGCCATCAGCGCCGATGCGGTACAGATATTACTTGTAGCTTTTTCACGTTTGATATGCTGCTCTCGCGTTTGCAGAGCCATACGCAGAGCGCGGTTGCCGAGCCTATCTACCGACACGCCAATGATGCGGCCGGGCATATTGCGTTTGTAGGCATCCTTGGTGGCCATAAAACCTGCACTGGGACCACCAAAGCCCATAGGCAGACCAAACCTCTGCGACGAGCCCACAGCAATGTCGGCACCCCACTCTGCGGGAGCTTTCAACACCACAAGACTCATCAGGTCGCACACGGCAGCCACCTTAGCGCCACTTGTGTGGGCAGCCTCGGCGAAGGCTGCATAGTCGCGCACCTCGCCCGCAGCAGCAGGATACTGCACCATAGCACCAAACTCTCGGCCCGAGAAGTCGTAGGTAGCATAGTCGTCGATGACGATTTCAATGCCAAAAGGTTCGCTACGGGTCAGCAGTACGTCGAGCGTCTGAGGATAGATGTTGCTATCGACAAAGAGGACATTGGCTCCATTTTTCTGCTGGTCACGACTCCTGAGGGCATACATCATAAGCATTGCCTCGGCAGCTGCGGTGGCCTCATCGAGGAGCGAGCAGTTGGCAATCTCCATTGCCGTGAGCGAGACAATCATAGTCTGGAAGTTCAAGAGAGCCTCCAACCTACCCTGCGAGATTTCTGCTTGATAGGGGGTATAGGATGTGTACCACGAGGGGTTCTCAAAGACGTTGCGGATGATGGCCGCAGGCATAGAGTTGGGGTAGTAGCCCATACCGATAAAGGAGCGCAGCAGTTGGTTGCGCTCAGCCAACGAACGTATGTGGGCTGCAAACTGTGCTTCGGTCATAGGCTCATCCAAAGCCAGAGGCTTGTGCAGACGAATGCTCTGTGGCATCACCTGCGAGATGAGCTCTTCAACACTACTTACACCGATGGTCGCGAGCATCTGCTGAAAATCGTGCTCGGAGGGGCCAATGTGGCGAGTTACAAATTGTTCTAACATAAGATTTATGGTTTATTTTAGGTTTGTTGTTTACTTTTTTGTCGAACGTCTAACGTCTAACGTCTAATGTCCTAAGTCTGAATTTGGGAGGACTGAGAGGACTGAGAGGACTGAGAGGAGTATGAAGTCCCAGTAAACCCAGTAAACCCAGTAAACCCAGTGAACCCAGTGAACCCAGCTTGCAGTGAATGCTTAGCCATTCATTGCGGCCGCAATAGCCTCGGCCATTTGGTCCACTGCTCCCTGCAACTTTTTGCCAATCATCATTCGCATCATCATATTCAACTCTGCGTGGACCACAATACGCATACGGGTATCGTAGGGGGCAACCTCTTTGAGTTGCAACCAGAAGGTGAAGTCGATAGGATTGACATCATCGCCCTGAATCTTGATGAGTTTGCCGGGCTCACGCTCGACCATCCTCAGGCGCACGCTCATACCTTTGAGCTTGAATGAACAGGTGTCGTCATCGGCCTGCCACTCCTCCACCTTGTCCTGAATCATAGGGGTAAAGTTATTGAAAGAGGATAGTGCCGAGTAGATTTGTTCGGCCGAGCGACGTATTTGTTGTTGCTTGCTTTCGTATTTTTCCATTGCTTAAATTTGTAATTATGCCATAAAATTAGTTATTTTGTAGAGTTATGCGACTATTTTTTGAAAATAATTTTTACGATTTTCTCTCCGAGGCTGATTTTAGGGCACTTAGCCCCCGCCCTGAGGAGAGTCCCGAGGTGGCCATAGTCCACCTTGCCGAGGGGAGAACCCCTGCTCCCGAGGAGCTTATTGCCAAGACTGAGGGAAAACGCAAAGTGATTATCGTTGCCCCCGACGCCGAGAGTTGCTGCGAGCGTTTTTGCAGCCAGATGCCAACGGTGTGTGCCGCAGGCGGATTGGTCGAGAACGAGGCGGGAGCCATACTGATGATGACCCGCAAGGGGTGGCGCGACCTACCCAAGGGGCACATCGATGAGGGAGAGCAGGCCGAGGAGGCCGCTCTGAGAGAGGTGTGCGAAGAGACAGGCTTGCAGGAGGTGGAGATTGTAGCTCCGCTCTGCACCACACGCCACTTCCACCGCGCCTATGGCCGCTGGGAGATTAAGCAGACCGAGTGGTTTCTGATGTTCGCCCCGGGCGAAGAGCCCGAACTCACCCCCGAGCAGGAGGAGGGCATAAGCGCTGTTGAGTGGCTTGCGGGCCGCAGACTGTGGAATGCCGTCGATGAGAGCTACTCCACGATTAGGTGGGTTTTTGAAAATTATTTGAAATACAAAGTAAATAATTAAAGTTTTTAATTTATTTCTAAATAATTTTAATTTCAAAATTCCAATCAAGCGACAAAACAACAAACAATAAAGAATAATTTATTAAATAATTTACTAACCTAATATGAAATTTGCAAATTTATTAAAATCAACCGCCGCTGCACTACTCGCATTTATGTGCAGTTGCAACAATCAACCTGTGATGGAAACAGTTAATTTCACCAACAATCTCACCCCAGAGGAGATTGCAGCAGGCAAATTCACCCCCGAGGTGATGTGGAAAATGGGCCGAGTAGGCAACCAGAAACTCTCTCCCGACGGCAACCTCTTGGCCTTTACGGTCACCTACTACGATATGGCCGCCAACAAAGGCACAACCAGCATCTACCTTATGCCCGCCAAGGGAGGCTCGGTAGTACGCCTTGTAGAGAAGGCCTCGTCGCCCCAGTGGGTTGGCAATCGCCTCTACTTTATGGCCGAGGGACAGGTATGGAGCATACTTGCCGACGGCACCGACAAGCAGCAAGTGACCGACATTGAGGGCATTGAGAGCTACGGCATAGCCCCCGCCGGCAACTCAATGTTCTACACCAAGAAGGTGCACGTTGTTGATATTAAAGGCTCCGACGTCTATGCCGAGGCCGACAAATCGAAGGCTCGTATCTACGACGACCTGATGGCTCGCCACTGGGACTATTGGGATGAGGGCAACTACTCCCACATCTTCGTAGCTTCGCTTGGCCAGGGACTCGTAAAAGAGGGCACCGACATTATGGAGGGTGCCGCGTGGGACGCTCCCCTTGCTCCCTACTTCGACAGTGAGGAGATTGCTTGGAACAATGCCGGCACAGCCTTGGCCTACACCTGCAAGCAGCTCACTGGCGCCGCCTACGCCATCTCGACCGACTCCGACATCTTCATCTACGACCTCGCCACCAAAACCACTCGCAACATCTGCAAAGAGTGGGGCGAGATGCCCGGCTACGACAAATATCCCGTATGGAGCCCTTCGGACAAGCAGATTGCTTTCCGCAGTATGCGTCGTGCAGGCAACGAGAGCGACAAGGAGCGACTCTTCGTGTGGAACTCAGAGGACGGCTCGATGAGGGATATAACCTCCAAGTTTGACTACAACGCCACCAACGTCGTTTGGGAGGGCGAGGATAGACTCTACTTCATCGCCCCCATCACCGCCACCCACCAGATTTGCCGTGCCTCGGCCACCGCAGGCGCAAAGGTGGAGATTCTCACCTCTGGCGACCACGACATCAACACCTTTACTAAGGTTGGCAACAAAATTGTAGCCCATATGAACACCATAATGAAAGCCCCCGAGCTCTATGGCGTTGCACTCTCAGGCGCACTCACCCAGCTAACCTTTGTCAATCAGCAAATCTACGACAACATCCCTATGGGCAAGTGCGAGAAGCGCTGGGTCAAGACCACCGACGGCAAGCAGATGCTCACTTGGGTTATTCTGCCTCCCGACTTCGACCAGAGCAAGAAGTACCCCACCCTGCTCTATTGTCAGGGCGGTCCTCAGAGTGTTGTAAGTCAGTTTTGGAGCTACCGCTGGAACTTCCAGCTCATGGCTTCGGAGGGCTACATTGTAGTTGCTCCCAACCGTCGTGGCCTCCCCTCCTTCGGACAGGAGTGGCTCGACCAGATTTCGGGCGATTATAGTGGCCAGAACATCCGCGACTATCTGGCTGCTATTGACGACGTTTCGCGCGAGCCTTGGAGCGACGAGGAGCGTCTGGGCGCCGTGGGTGCATCCTATGGTGGTTACTCGGTCTATTACCTTGCTGGCCACCACGAGGGTCGATTCAAAGCCCTCATCTCCCACTGTGGCATATTCAACTTCGAGAGTATGTATGGCCACACCGAGGAGTTGTGGTTTGTAAACAACGACTACGGCGGCCCCTACTGGGACAAGAAAAACCGCACCGCTCAGCGCAGCTATGCCAACTCGCCCCACAAGGCTGTGGCAAAATGGGACACCCCCATCCTCATCTTCACCGGTGAACTAGACTTCCGCATCCCCTTCACCCAGAGTTTGGAGGCATTCACAGCAGCCAAGATGCAGGGCATACCCGCCAAGCTCGTAGCATTTGAGAATGAGGCCCACCAAGTATTCCAACCCCAGAACTCGCTCGTTTGGAACAGGGAGTTCTTCGGCTGGCTCAACAAATATCTGAAATAGTATAAATACAAATTGACGTTAGACGTCAGACGTCAGACGTTAGACCAAAAAAATTATGAAAACCAACTTCGTACAAGACCGCAGGGCCGGCGACAACAGAGGCGACATTATCTTCGCCCTCTTCGGCCACGCCTCCATAGGTATCGAGTGGGATGGCAAACACATCTATCTCGACCCCTGCTGCTCGGAGGCAGACCTCACCAAGCTACCCAAGGCCGACGCAATACTCATCACCCACCACCACGACGATCACTTCGACCCACAAGCGGTGGAGCTACTTCGCAAGAGCGACACCATCATCATCGCCAACAGCGTTGTGGGCAAGGAGTTGGAGGGAGCAGAGGTGTTGGGCGAGCACAATCGCACCTATATGAATAGTTGGATGACTGTGGAGGCTGTGCCTGCCTACAACATTGAGCGCCCCCAGTACCACCCCCGCGAAAGGGGCGACAACGGTTACGTTGTGGAGGTGGCAGGCCGACGTATCTATGTTGGTGGCGATACGGAGCTAACAATGGAGATGTTGGCAGTTGAGGAGATTGACTACCTCTTCCTGCCCGTCAATCTGCCCTACACAATGACCGTGGATATGGCTGTGGAGGCTGCACGCCGCCTCAAACCCAAGGTCTTCTACCCCTTCCACACCATTGGCACCCCCGAGGAGGATATTAGGAGAATTGCCGAGAGGCTCAAAGACAAACCCATAGAGGTGGTAAT
>JAGBVY010000154.1 GCA_017630115.1 Tidjanibacter sp.
GCGTGGGCTTTTGTCGTTATATTGCAAGTCTGGGTATCGCCAAACACCTCGTAGGAGCAATGTACACAAAGGTACTGCGCTCCTTTTTTTGTGCTGAAACAAACACTACTTGAAACCCCATTAATTTTCAAACTTAAAACATTATTTCTATGAAAAAATTTCTATTGTTGGTGGTGGCGTGCCTTATTGGCGCAACCACAATGTATGCACAAAGCAATGCAAGATCATCAATTTATTCGCGTATGCCCAGCTATGGCGGCGAACAAATTATTTATCCAGGAATGAAATACAAAGAGTTGAAGCATATATATCGCCCTGCAGATTGGAATGGTGGCTATAAGAAATATAGCCCAGGATGGGCAGGTGTTGGCTCGTTCTTTATTCCTGGTCTGGGGCAAATCTGTTGTGGTGAGGCTGGTCGAGGCTTTGCACATGTAGGTATTAATGTCGGTCTGGGTCTGGTTGCCCAGGGATGCTACAATAACTATATGGATGAGGCCTACTTGATGCTTTCTATTGTTAGGCTTGGCTTTAATATTTGGAGTATTGTGGATGCAGTTAAGGTGGCAAAGGTTAAGAATATGTACGAAACAGATATGATGCGTACATTCCATTCCTCAATTTCGGTGGATATGTATCCATCGCTAAATTATGCCCCTATGGGAAATAGTCTAAATGTTACGCCAGGAATGACGCTGGCTATTAGTTTTTAGGGGTTTATATTCTAAATGCAAAATTAGCGCGGTACCTTACGAGGTGCCGCGCTTTTCTTTTGTATTGTCCGTAGGGAGATTACTTCTTTCGCTCGAACTCCACAACCGTGACGGAGAGTGAAGCATCGGCTGAGGTGATGGCCGAAGCCAGAGCTCTTGCCTCGGACTCCTTATTGAAGTTGCCAACCGAGTAGACGAGGGTGCCGTCGGCGGCATTGAACTTCGATATCTCCTTGCCTGGAGCGGTCTGGCGGATGGCCTGAAGAACGGAGGGATTCAGGGCCGAGTCTACTCCGTTAATCTCAATGCGGTAGTAGGTGACCGTGTTGGCATTGTTTCCCTTTGCTGCAGAGTCGTCGCGGCGAACACCATTGCGCCAAGATACAAGTGTAGGTTTCTTGAAGCCCGCATTTTTCAGCTTGGTGATATCGTCAGTGGCACTCTTGGCGGTTGGGTATAGGCCTACATAGATGTAGGTGAGACCGTCGCTGCGAGTCTCACGGTAGAGTGGGGTGGCGTTGTGGAAAACGCTGGTCGAGTTGGGCAGTTTGCTGTAGGCCGCAACCTGAATGGAGAACACCTCACCCTCAGCCGGAATCTCAATCTTGGGTAGCGAACTGATTGGTACATAGGCCTTTTTCTTATCAATCTTGGCCGCTGCGTAGTTGGCCTCGGAGTAGGCGGGAGTCCTGACTTTGGCGAAAAGAGCATAGTTGGGGTTGAAATTCTCAAGGGTCTGCTTCAGCGGAGCAGCGCCCTCGCAACCCAACAGCTCGGCAACCTCAATCTCGAGCTCAATGGTACCACGAAGTCGGTAGGGATACATCGCAACATCAACATCGGAGCACCTATCTTTCAACTTGCCCACGTGCTTACTATCGATACTCCTGATTATGTTGGAGTATTTCTCTCTCATATGGTTGGCGCCAACCTCTTCGGCAAGGGAGATATAGGTCTCGAGTTTGCTCTCGAAGAGTTGGTCGCTCTTTAGTGCTATGTCGGTTGCAAGGCTCTTGAGCGTTGCCGTCGCCTCTTTGTAGGTGTTAAGTTGCTCCTGGGCGCTCTTCAGGCTTGTCGCGCCGCTATATGCCAACTGTGCGTCGGTTGCCTTTCTGTGAGCCTCTTTGTACTGCTCAATAAGTACACCAATCTCGCTCTCCATAAGCGCGAAGTTTCCGAGTGCTGTCGAGAAACGGGCAAGAGGGGTGTTTGTCTCCTCCACGGCGGGGGCAGTTTGCTCTTCCACAACGACCTCGCCTTGAGTGGTGGCCTCGTCGCTTGCCACATTTGCATTGCCCTCTTGCTCAACGACTACGGAGCCCTGCGAGGCAAGTGCAATGGAGTCTGCCCTGGCTGCCTCCTGGGTTGCGAGTTCGGCAAGCCTTGCGGCCTCTTCCGCCTGCTGGGCAGCAAGTTCGGCTGCACGAGCGGCCTCCTCAGCCTGTGCTGCAAGCTCCGCTGCACGAGCGGCCTCCTCTTGCTCCTTGCGGATGCGCTCCTGCTCCTCGAGAGCGATCCTCTCGAGAGCTTTTTCTACTGCACTCACCTGCTGTGTGAGCTCATAGATGACCATATTGAGAGAGTCACAAGGAGCCTTGGCAAATGCCTCCTGTGCACTCTGTAGCTGCTTGTTTATCTGCTCTTTACGGCGTTCGAGCTGTTTTGTCTGTCGCTGGGCGAAGGTGCCCAGGGTGCTTTGCGCCGAACTCTCGAGCGCAAAGAGTGCTACTGCAAGCAGTATTATAGTTCTCTTTATATCCACCATTTCATTGAAAAGAAGTGAAGTAATCCGAATATCTCAAGACGCCCCAGAAGCATCTGTAGCGTGCTAATAAACTTGACCAGAATGGGCATTGACGAAAAGTTGCTCAACGAGCCTACCTCTCCAAAGCCGGGGCCGATGTTACCCATCGAGGCCACCGAAGCGGTAAAACTCGTGAGTGTATCCAATCCACACGCCGCGTTGATGATGGTGCCCACAAGGATGATGAAGGCGTAGATGACGATGTAGAGTATGGCAAAGTTCACCACGCTTGGGTTTTGGGTGATACCGTCATTTTTGATGCGAATGACTGCCGAGGGGTGTTGCTGCTGGCGTAGTTGGGCCTTGATGACCTTGTAGGCCATAAGGATACGATCACTCTTCAGACCACCGGCCGTCGAGCCCGCCATACCGCCCTGGATGGAGAGATATATGAGCAGGCAGATACACAATGCCGGCCATAGGTTGGTGTCGGCAGTGGCAAAACCGGTGGAGGTTACAATCGAAACGCCCTGGAAGAAGCCGTGGCGCAAGGATGTGCCCAGGCTGTCGTAAGTGCCACTATTCCAAAGGCTGAAGCTTGCCATAAGGCACAAACAAAGAGTTATTCCTATGAAGAATCGGCTGCCCTCGCTGCGGAAGATGTTGTTTTTGCGACCCATAAAGGTGGCGTATGTGATACCCAGGTGGATACTGCTGAGCATCATAAAGAAGATTGTGATGCCCTCAATCCAGGCGTTGTTGTAGTGGCCTATGCTGGCATTTTTGGTGCTGAAACCGCCTGTTGCAATGGTGCTAAGTGCGTGGCACACTGAATCGAACATATCCATACCCGCAATCCTCAGGGCCACCAGATTGGCAATGGTCATCGCAAGGTAGACGCCCAGCAGAATCTTGATGATGGTGGAGGATGTATAGCGGTAGTTGTCGCGAGCCATAGAGGAGATCTCCAAGTTGGACACGGTCATACGGCTTCGACCCACCATAGGCATAATCACAAGTGCAAACATCACAACGCCCACACCGCCAATCCAATGGGTCAGTGAGCGCCACAGGAGTAGTCCTTTGGGCAGGGCTTCGATGTCGTTCAGGATGGATGCTCCCGTTGCGGTAAATCCCGAAACGCTTTCAAACCAGGCGTTTATGACACTGAACTCGCCGCCCCAGAGTAGGAAAGGGAACATTCCGACCACACACGATGTGAGCCAGGCACCAATGACAATCGCATAGCTCTCCTTGGAGGATAGGCGGCTGCTCTTGCCTACGAAAATTAGAGGAAAACTTCCCAGTAGAGCCGTAAAGAGGAAGGAGAGCAGCAGGGGAGTGAAGCCACTATCGATGCCGTTTTGGTACGATACGAATGCCGATAGCAACATAAATGCCGACTCGAAGAGTAGCACCATACCAATGTAACGGAATACAACC
>JAGBVY010000155.1 GCA_017630115.1 Tidjanibacter sp.
CCCTTTGTGCATCTATACAAATAGAGAGAAAGGCCAATGACTATCGAGAGCATCATAGAGGGTTGCCGCAATGGTGACGCAGAGGCTCGCAGAGAATTGTACCAACGCTACGCATCGGAGATGTTTGCTCTTGTGAGGCGTTATGTGAAGGTGCGTGCTGCTGCGGAGGATGTGTTTCACGATGGTTTTGTTGTGGCCTACACCAAGATTGATAGTTATCGTGGTGAGGGTTCTTTTGAGGGTTGGCTCAGGCGTATATTTGTCAATGCGGCCCTGACGCATCTGAGAAATAGCTCGTTACACAAGACTTTGGAGAGCGATGTTGGCGACCTGCCGCCCAATGTTGCGGAAGGAGCACCGCCCGAGGTGCTATCGACCCTCACGCAGCAGGAGTTGGCAAAGATTATGGAACGACTCCCCGAGGGCTACCGAACGGTGATAAATCTCTATGCCGTTGAGGGTTACTCCCACGCCGAGATTGGCCAGATGCTCAATGTGAGCGAATCGACCAGCCGAAGTCAGTACCTAAGGGCACGAGCGAGGTTGGCTGAGTTGATTAAAGAGTACGAGAGAGTGAAAGAATCCAATTAGAAAGAGTTTACAGCGATGAAAGATAATAGAATAGAGGATAGGTTTGAGTTGGAGCTTGGCGATAAGCTCCGAGGGTTTCGTGAGGAGCCTCCTGCCGGTATGTTTGAGCGCATCGAAAAGAGCCTCGCAGCCACTGGGGTTGCTCCCGTAGCCTCGCCTACCGCTACGTCGGAGACCTCCACCGCTCCTACCCCCACAGTACCCTTGTGGTCGAGAGGGTGGTTTAGGGCTATTGCGGCCACGGGCGCGGCGGCTGTGGTGGTTGTGGCAGTATTGCTTGGAGTCCGTCAGGGTGAGCAAGAGGGATTGTGGTCGTCGGAGCGGGTGGTGTGCAGTAATATGCTTACTCTCGATGCTCCAACGGCTATGGTGGCTGAGCCTTCGCTCCCCTTGTTCAGGAGTGCAAGGCCCACTGGCGAGCCCCGAGGCTTAACATCCAATGTCGATTTGGCGGTTGTAAGTAGTCCCACAGAGCCTACGAAGGAGAGTCTTGGCTCGGCTGCTACTGTGGGTGCAACTGAGCCCAAGGGTGGTTCTCGCAACGAGGCCGAGGAGGGTCGATTGACTACTCGTCGCCGTCGAAATGAGAATAGAGATACCACCCATTGGGAGGAGTATTGGCGCTCGGTGATTGCCAAAGAGGAGAGCAACTACGAACGCATCCTGCCCTCCGAGATAGGAGTCTATATGGCAGGCGGAGGCCTTACTAGTGGCAATGTAAGGATGGATAATGTGGCCCATTCGCAGATGCTCGTTCAAGAGCAGAATAACTTTGGTGGCGAAGGTGTCATAGGCCCAATTATGGCTCCGCAGCAGAAGACAACCAAGTTGGAGCACTCCGTACCTCTGACCCTCGGTGTTACGGCTAGCTTCCCCCTGACCGATTGGTTGGCGTTGGAGAGTGGTCTGCTCTACACAAGACTCTCGTCGCATAGCCAGTCGTCGGGTCTTATCAGTTCCTATGAGGTGCGTCGTCGTATGAACTACTTGGGCGTGCCATTGGCCTTCTCGCTGAGGATAGCCGATGTGGGTCGTGTGGGCATCTATGGTCGTGTGGGTGTTACGGGCGAACTACTCATTTCGGCTCAGGATAGTTTCTATCTCGACGGTAGGTTCAATAGGAAGGAAGATATCTCTGTGGCTCGTCTGGCTACGGTGTCGTTAGACGCTGCTGCGGGAGCGGATATGTGGCTGTGGGGTGGAGTGAGCCTCTTTGGTGAGGTGGGCTGCACCTATTGGCAAACTCCTACCGACTACCCCGAGAACTATCGTACGGTCCACCCCCTGAGCATCGACCTGAGGTTTGGACTTAAATATACATTTAACTAATTTTGCCCCCACTTAATACGGTTTTTCTATGAAAACGATTATAAAAATAGCCTCCTATCTGCTCCTTTTGGCGAGTATGGTCGGTTGTTCCGAAATGAATTTCGATATAAACTACGATGCCTCCGAACCTCCTATGTCGGGTGGTTCGTGGGGCGACTACATCACTACCTTTGGTCGTGTTGTGCCCGATGCTAACAACCCGCTTGTCATCACCGACAACAACGAAGTGTTGTTCATTTATGAGATAGATAGTAGTGTGCTCACAATGGACGACGTGGCCAATATGGGTCGCAACACCGGTGGGCGCGTGTTGATAAACTACAACATCATAAACATAATGGAGAAGGATGCCTACCATGTGCGCCTTAATCGTATCTACGACCTCTCCATAGGTCAGATTGAGGTGGTCGATGGCCAGGCTATGGAGGGTGGTAGCAAGTCGCTCCTCCAAGATCCCGCATCGCCGAGTTTTGCCTCATTGGGCGGTGGCTACATCAACCTCGGCATCGAATATACCTCCAACGAGTTGCCCACATCAAGCAGCCCCAACATAAGGCTCTACTTCGACTCTACGGCCTCCACCGAGGATACGGCAATGTTCTCGTTGGTCTATGAGGCTCCCGAGGGCGTTGTGGTCGCTCCAACCACCACCCATACGAAGTGGATCTGCTATGCTTGCCCCGATGGCGAGAATGACGAAATCTACCAACTATGCTCCAAGGCACAGGTTGTGGCATTCCAGTTCTGCTGGTGGAACTCTATGAACGATTTTAGTGCTGGCTACAACACAGATAAGGTCAATCTCTTCTATCCAAGCAGCGGCCAGACGGGCGGCAGGTGGATGATATGGTAGAGTATTTTAGCCCCGAAGTGGGGTGTTGTAGGGGGTGAGAAATGTTTTTTTCGAAAAAATGTTGCCCCGAAGTTTGCAGATAACGAAAAAAGCACTACTTTTGCACTCGCTATTGGGCTGTGGTGTAATGGTAACACAACAGATTCTGGTCCTGTTATTCATGGTTCGAGTCCGTGCAGCCCAACTAA
>JAGBVY010000156.1 GCA_017630115.1 Tidjanibacter sp.
ACTAACCTCTCCTGCCCTTTGGGCATCCTCCCCTGACATAGGGGAGGAGTGGTCGTGGGGCGAAAGTGAATTCAAAATTCAAAATTCAAAATTTTTTGACTTAGGTCGGTTGACGGTAGGCGGTCGTCGGTAGTCGTCATTTGACTTAGGTCGGTTGACGGTAGGCGGTCGTCGGTAGTCGTCTTTCAGCCTTAGGTCGTTAGACGTTAGACCTTAGACGTTTGACCGGAGCTAAGCTCAGCGAGTGTATATCGTGAGGCGAGTTTCGTGCCAAGCTAAGGAGGGAGTCCGCAGCCTACTAAACGTAGGTGAGGAACTCACTCTCTGACGCTTGGGGCGAAAATCGCCCACGAGATACGCTCGCTCTTAGAAGTTTTCAATAAATATATCCCTCAACATCCTCTCCAACGACGGCAGGTCGCTCACAAGCACCTCGCGAGGCTTACCACCGTCGCTCTTGCCCACAATGCCGTAGGCTTCGAGCTGGTCCATTATGCGTGCGGCACGGGTGTAGCCAATCTTGTATTTGCGCTGTATGAACGAGGTGGAGCCTTGCTGATTGCCCACCACATAGCGTGCCACCTCCTCAAACTTGCTATCTAGTTCGCCCACATCCTCGTGAGGCTCGCCGTGGTCGCCATCCTCGGGCACATAGTCGGGCAGCAGATAGGCCGAGCTATAACCCTGCTGTGCCGCAACAAAATCGACAATGCGGTCAATCTCGGGGGTGTCGATGAAGGCACATTGCAGACGTGTTGTTTCGCCATTTATCTGCATCAGCATATCGCCCTTGCCGACCAGTTTTTCTGCTCCGGGCTCGCCCAAGATGATGCGCGAGTTAATCATATTGGCCACCTTGAAACCCATACGAGCGGGACAGTTGGAGCTGATAAGACCCGTAATAACCTTCGCATCGGGCCTTTGGGTGGCGATAATCAGGTGGATACCGATAGCCCTCGCAAGCTGTCCAAGGCGCTGGATGGGGGTCTCAACCTCCTTGCCTGCCGTCATAATCATATCGGCAAACTCGTCAATCACCACAACGATGTAGGGCAGATAGCGGTGGCCATATTTGGGGTGGAGTCGGCGTTCGAGGAATTTCTGGTTGTAGGCGTCGATACGCTTAACTCCTGCGGCTTTGAGCAACTTATACCTCTCCTCCATCTCGATGCAGAGCGAGTTGAGCGTATAGACAACCTTCTGGGTGTCGGTCAGTATAGCCTCCTCGGCGCTCTCCATCTTGGCCAGATAGTAGTTCTCCAAGCGCGAGTAGAGCGAGAGTTCCACCTTCTTGGGATCGACCATCACAAACTTCAACTCAGCCGGATGGCGTTTATAGATGAGCGAGGCGATAATGGCATTCAGACCCACCGACTTACCCTGACCCGTAGCACCTGCCACAATCATATGGGGCATATCGGCCAAGTCGAAGATGAAGGTTTCGTTTTGGATGGTCTTGCCTATAACCACAGGCAGGGCATATTTGCTCTCTTGGAACTTCTTGCTTTTCAGCACCGAGTACATCGACACCCTACGACGTGTGCGGTTGGGAATCTCCACACCAATAGTACCCCTACCGGGCATTGGGGCTATCAGACGTATGCTCACCGCTTTGAGCGAAATGGCAATGTCGTCTTCGAGGTTTTTGATTTTGGCCACCTTCGTACCCTTCTCCGGCTCAATCTCGTAGAGAGTTACCGTTGGGCCTATGGTTGCCGTAATCTTGCGTATCTTCACGCCAAATATATCGAGCGTCTGTTCGATAATCTCTTTATTCTCGTTAATCTCCTCCACCGAGTACTGCACACCATCCTCGTCGTACTTTTCGAGTATCTCCAATGGAGGGCGCTTAAAGCGCGAGAGCTCCTTGGTGGGGTCGTAGAGAGTACCTATCTTGCCCGCATCCTCGTCAGTGTGGCCATCCTTAACCACCTGTACCGACCCGTCGTCGCCGGTCTCCACAACACCACCCGTGCCGATTTGCACGTCAGTCAGTTCGTCGTCGAGTTGTTCATCGGTCTGAGTGCGGGTATGGGTGTCGTCGGTGGGCAGCCCCTCCATACCGCCAAGTTCCGTATCGACAATCTCCAAATCCTCGTCAATCACCTCTTGGGGCTCAGCGGGCTGAGGCTTCACAACCTCTCCTTCAAACTCATCGTTATCATCTTCTCCATTGGGGAATGTTTCGTTGTCCACATCCACAAAATCCTCATCCCTGGGGACAACTATCTCCAACTCGCCACCCTCTTTTGCGTCGTCATTTTCGTCGTCAGTTAGGGTAGTTGTATTGTGGTCATCCTCTTCCGTGTCGCCATTGTCGTTCTCTTTGTTGTCGTCAGCGTCGGAGTGTTCGTTCTCATCCTCCAAAGAGCCATCTTCGCCCCTCTCAATCTCAATAAATTCATCTTCCTCCTTCTCAGGCAGCACACGATCCGACTCGTCGTCGTCACCATCATCCTCTCCGCCGGTAATAATAGTGCGACGAGGACGGAAAATTGATGCTGTCTTATGGGCCAACTTATTCATCGCCCCGATGGTGCGTGTACTATTGACATACAAAGCCCACAACAACCAGCTCATAAACATCAGCAGGCCCACACCCAAGCGACCTATCTCGCCCGAGAGCCAAGCTGCTACATCTATACCCAGTTTGCCACCCATACCCGAACCAAACGAGCCATCGGCACCCAACACAGCGCCAAGGCTGAAACTGCCAATAAGCATTGCCGCCACGAGTATCTTCACAGTACGCATAAGCATACCTCCCCTATTGCCACTCACGGCCACATAGGCGAGGATAAAACCTATGGCAGGGATGCACAAAGCAAACAGACCAAACCAATCGCCCACCAGCGTAGAGGCAATCTTCAAGCCCCAACTACCACCAATATTGGCCACGCCAAGCCCCATTTGGTCGGCCTTCCAAGTAAAATAGTGCGACACCACCGAGAGGGTCACAAAGGCCGACATAAAGAGCAGAAAGAAACATATCACCCAACGCTGACTCTCCGTAAGGGTCAGTCGTATTTTAGGCTCTCGGCTCACTATTTCACCTCCCCTAGCCCCGGCAGCCTGCTTGGCCCTTGGGGTGGTCGATGGTTTTCTATCTACTGGTTTGGTACTACTCTTTGCCATATATCTTTTCTCCAATTATATCCGTAATAATGTTTGGCTCAATCATTAGCCGCCACTTTGTGGTACTCCTCTTTGCGCTACTCGCCCACAAGATGCTTGGCCCTCTGTTCCACCCTCTGGCGGTACTCCTCGTCGGCGAAGCTCAGAAACTCATAGTCGGCCTTGTGGTCGGGCTCGGCACGCAAACCATCGCGCTCCAAAAGCCACTCCACACGCCTTGCCACCGCAGGCGCGGGGTCGATAATCTCCACCTTGCGCTCGCCCACAACACTCTCAATGGCCCCCATAAGGAAGGGGTAGTGGGTGCAGCCCAAGACTATGCGGTCGGCCCCAGAGCTAAGCATAGGCTCAATGGCGTCGGCCACCACCTTGCTAGCCTCGGGGCTATGTTCCTCGCCCTGCTCAACAATCTCCACAAAGCCCTCGCCCACTGCGCTGAGTATCTTCACCCTGTCGGCATATTTAGCTGAGGTGGCTCTGAAAAGTTCGCCCGAGAGGGCTGCGTGGGTTGCCACAATGCCAATCACTCCGCTCTGGCTCGATAGGGCCGCAGGCTTCACCGCAGGTTCCATACCCACAAACTCCACATCGAAACTCTCGCGGAGCATATCTATGGCCATAGCCGTGGCGGTGTTGCAAGCCACCACAACAATCTTCACCCCACGCGAGAGCAACTCCTCCACCGCACTCTTAGTTAGAGAGGCTATTTCGTGGGGTGTTCTATCACCATAGGGGCAATTTTTGCCGTCGGCCAGATAGACAATCGACTCATTGGGCATAAGCTGCCTAACTCTCAGCCACACCGACAGACCACCCATACCGGAGTCGAAAATTCCTATTGGAGCACTACGTTTCATTGATTTGTTTGAGCCATAAATTTAGCAACCTACAAAGATACTATTTTTGAGTGAAACTCAAAATAGCCACAGCCATTTTTTCTCACACACTCCGCCAATGGTGCTTTTACACAAAAATGAGAATCGTTTTCGCCCCCAGCGAGGCTATATTTGCAACTCACTACTACAAACCAACAAAACAGCACTATGAAACAATCACACCTCTTTTCGCTCACACTCGTGGGCCTACTACTCCTATCGCTCTGTCTGCTCGACAGCGCCAACAAAGAGCGCCACAGGTTGGAGCATAACAACTCCTCGCTAAGCGCCCAACTCCACTCGCTCCGCACAACCCTCGGGGCAGAGCGCAAGTCGGCCGAGCGGCTACGAATGACCATTGGCGAGCTACGAGAGTTTAGGGCCGCCGACGCTGCTTTGATTGAGAGCCTCGGCATACGTCTGCGTCACGCCAACGCCCTCTCTTCGCTCCACACCCTCACTCGCCTCGACACCCTCATCGCTACCTCAGCCGACACCCTACCATACACCGCCGACTCCCTTGCCACCACCCCCACACCTCAGCCCTCGGCCGACACTCTCTACCACCCGCTACCTGCAATCAGGTGGCGCGATAGTTGGGTCGAGCTACGCATTGAGCCTGAGATGTTTGGCACTCGCATCGAGCTTACCTCACGCGACACACTCCACCAGATTATCCATCGCATTCCCCACCGCTGGTGGATATTTTCGTGGGGCACAAAAGCCATCCGCCAAGAGCTACACAACACCAACCCCCACAACCACATCACTTGGGCCGAATACATTGAGTTGGAGAATTGAAAATTGAAAATTGAGAATTAGGAGGAGCAGAAAGGAGGGAGGTTAGGGAACTTAGGGAATTTAGGGAATTTAGGGAGTTTAGGGAGAGGGCCTATAAGCCCTATAAGCCCTATAAACCACAAAAAAGCGCGGGTATCTTTTAATACCCGCGCTTTCATTTGAAATTAGGTCGTTAGACGGTCGTCGGTTGACGGTAGACTAAAAGAAAGAGTGCGATTTGTGAGGCGAGTTTCGTGCCAAACTAAGGAGCGAGTCCGCAGCTTACTTGGCGTAAGTGAGGAACTCGCTCTCTGACGTTTGGTGCGAAAATCGCCCACAAGGCGCGCTCTTTACGAGGTACTTTAATCGCCCAACCACCACCCTACTCGAAATCCCATCACAATCAACAATCACTCGTGCCCGAGAGTAGTAAGGCTCACGCTCGGCTAGCAGTGTGGCGACATAGTCGTAGAGCTCCTCGGGGCTCTTGCCCACAATCTTGGGTCGCACAACCCTGACGTGTTGCAAACGCTCGCTGAGCGCCTCGGCCGACATTTTCAGATAGACCGTAATACCCTTGCTTACAAGCAGTTCCATATTATCACCCACACAGGGTGCGCCACCTCCTGTGGCCACAATGAGGTTGCCTTCGGTGGGTAGGCTTTCTATGGCCTTGCGCTCCAAACGACGAAACTCCGCCTCGCCAAGTGTGGCGAAAATCTCGGCTACCGTATCCACGCCTACATCCTGACAGACCCTCTGGTCGAGGTCTATCTGCTCCCAGCCGGAGCATTGAGCCAACCCTCGCGCCACGGTGCTCTTGCCGCACCCCATAAATCCTATCAGGAAGACAATCACAGTTTACAGTTGTCAGTTTACAATTATTGGTTATCAGCGTTCAGTTTACAGACTACTGATTACTGACAACTTAAAATAAGTTAAGTTGTGTGGAGTCGATGTGGTGACCACGCTCGTCCTCATCCATAGGAACGATAATCTCCAATTCCACCGGGCCTCGGAGTTCATCCTCTTCGCCCTGCTCTTGGGACTCGCTTATCTCCTCTTCGGGCTCGTTATGCTCTATCTCCTCTTGCTCAGCAGCAGACTCCGAAGCCACCGCAGTAGCCTCCTCAACCCTCTGCGCGCCAATGCTACCGAGGTTGCCACTCAGCTCCTCCGACTGCTCCTCCGACTCCGCTTGTGGCTCGTCGCCCATAGGCTCGTCGGGGGTGGGATTGAAATGCTGTGGGATAAATCGCAGCCTCTCGACAATGTAGGTCGTAACCCTCTTACCCTTAGCCTTATAGCCCTTAACGCCTATAAAGTCGGCCACATCGATAATGTCGGTGGGTTTGGTGGCGTGCACACCGCCATAGATTACCTCCAAAGCGGGGCGCATCTCGTCGGATATAGCCACCGACTTCGAGCCACTATTCTCCTCATCCACAAAGCTCAGCATACGCTCCGTATCTTCGGCCATAAAACGTTTGACGTAGTAGTAGCTGGCTGCCTCGTCCCAATAGACCACCGAATAGACCTTCGAGGGGTTGTACTTCTCCACCTTGATTGTATCCTCGGGGAAGTGGTGGCCCACATCGTAGCCGGTGGTATAGTACTGGTCCTTGGCCGTGAAGACAATGATTTTATCGTCGCCTTGGAACTCACCAAGCAGAGTGCCGTGACCGATGTCGTTGAGTTTCTTGACATCCTCGTCGTACCATATCTGGTGGCCTGCCAAAGTGGATGTACCCTTGCTTTTGAGCAGAATCTTGTGGATAGGATTGCGCGAGAAGATATTACCCTGCGAGGAGCGGCCCTTGATGGCGAGCTTGCTGAAATCCAAATCGACAATCGACTTTTTCAGCTTGGCCTTCTGGCGGAAGATGATTTTCAGCACCTCGGCCTCGCCATTGGGATTGACGCTCATATAGAGAATACGGCTCTTGGGGTTGCCCTTGGTCAGGTTGTACTCCTTGTCGCGTGTGATGGCACTGATAGCACAACGTTTCATCATATAGGGGCCCTTGTCGCCATCGCGGTAGAGGATGTTGTAGATAGTGCGCTCGTCGCCTCTGCGGAAGACACCCACATACTTGATGCCCGGGCCAAAATAGGCCTTGCCATCAACCTTGCGGATGATGTAGCGACCATCTTCGAGGATAATGATAACGTCGTCTATGTCGGAGCAGTCGCAGACATACTCAGCCTGACGCATCTGAGGGCCAATGCCATAGAAGCCACCCTCGCGATCGACGTAGAGTTTCGAATTGACCACAGCCACCTTAGCCTGAACAATAGTATCGAAGGCCCTGATTTCGGTCTTACGCTCAAAGCCCTTGCCGTAGCGTTCCTTGATACTCTCGAAGTGGGCAATGGCATATTCGGTCAGGTGCTGCAAGTCGTAGCGCACCTGTTTGGCCTCCTTCTCAATGGCTTTGATGTGGTGGTTGGCCTTGTCGAGGTCGTAGCGAGTGATGCGGATAAATCGCAGCTCGGTAAGTTTCACCACATCGTCCCTTGTAACCTCCTCTTTAAGCAACTTCTTAAATGGCTCCAACGCTTTATCAACAGCCTCGTAGGCCTCATCGGGACTCTTGCACTTTTCGAGCACCTGATATATCTTGTTCTCAATGAAGATGCGTTCGAGCGAGGCCATATGCCACTCGCGGTTGAGCTCATCGAGCCTTACCTGCAACTCCCTACCCAACAATTCGCGCGTATGCTCGGCATTGTGGCGCAGGATGTCGCTCACACCGAGGAAGCAAGGTTTGCCGTCGCGTATAACGCAAGCATTGGGCGAGATGGATTTCTCGCAGTCGGTGAAGGCATACAGAGCGTCGATGGTCTTATCCACCGACTCGCCGGCGGCAACGTGGATGATAAGTTCCACCGTAGCTGCCGTATTGTCGTCCACCGACTTGATTTTTATCTTGCCACTCTTGGCAGCCTTTTCGATAGACTCTTTCAGAGCCTCGGAGGTTACCGAGAAGGGAATCTCTGTAATGGCTATGGTGCGGGGGTCAATCTTCGAGATGCGGGCACGCACCTTTACAACACCACCCCTAAGGCCGTCGTTGTAGCGAGTGACATCCATCAAACCTCCCGTGGGGAAGTCGGGGTAGAGTTCAAACTCCTCGCCCTTCAAGTGGGCCACACAAGCGTCGAGCAGTTCGTTGAAGTTGTGGGGCAGAATCTTCGACGACAAACCCACAGCAATACCCTCAACACCCTGAGCCAACAGCAAGGGGAACTTCACCGGCAGCGTCACAGGCTCTTTGTTGCGACCATCGTAGGAGAGCATCCACTCGGTAATCTTGGGGCTATACACCACTTCGAGAGCAAACTTCGAGAGCCTTGCCTCAATGTAACGAGGAGCAGCCGCACCGTCGCCGGTGAGGATGTTACCCCAGTTACCCTGTGTATCGATAAGCAGGTTCTTCTGTCCCAACTGCACCAGAGCGTCGCCAATGGAGGCGTCGCCGTGGGGGTGATACTGCATAGTGTGACCAATAATGTTGGCCACCTTGATGCGACTACCGTCATACATCGCCCTCATAGAGTGAAGTATGCGCCTCTGCACCGGTTTCAGACCGTCGTCGATGTAGGGCACAGCGCGCTCCAAGATAACGTAGGAGGCGTAGTCGAGAAACCAGTCGCGGAACAGACCCGTCAGCTTGGTGCGGGTCTTGCCGTTCTCGCCCATCAGTTTGGCATACTTATCCGAGAGTTTGCGCGAATCGACATCCGACACCGCATAACCCTCATCCTCCTCGGCCTCTTCAGCCTGAGCCTGCTCCACATCAGCAGCAGCCACCTCTTCGGCGGGGATAAACTGTTCCTGCTCTGGAACGTTGTTTTCTATGTTAGTTTTTTCGCTCATATATATCTCTTTGTCGAACTATCGGAGCTCATCCACATAATCCGCCTCAATCCTCAAATTATCCACAATAAATCCCTGACGCTCGGGGGTGTTGCCACCCATATAAAATTCGAGCATCGTCTGTATGGGCTCTTCGGCCGAAATCCTAACGGGTTCGAGCCTCATATTGGGGCCAATAAACTCCCTAAACTCGGCTGCCGAAATCTCACCCAAACCTTTGAATCGTGTAACCTCGTAGTTGGGGCCGATGGTGGCCATAGCCTTCTGCTTCTCCTCCTCGTTGTAGCAGTAGATAACCTTGGTCTGCTGGCGATTCTGCACGCGGAACAGAGGGGTCTGCAAGACAAAAAGGTGGTTTTGCCTAATCACGTCGGGGAAGAATTGCAAGAAGAAGCTCATCAACAACAACCTG
This sequence comes from Tidjanibacter sp., assembly GCA_017630115.1. GTDB lineage: Bacteria > Bacteroidota > Bacteroidia > Bacteroidales > Rikenellaceae > Tidjanibacter. The sequence continues at coordinate 9,083 of JAGBVY010000156.1, forward strand.
ATGTGCATACCGTCCACATCGGCATCGGTTGCGATGATAATTTTGTTGTAGCGCAAGTTGTCGATGCTCTCCTCAATGTCGAGTGCGGCCTGTAAGAGGTTGAACTCCTCGTTTTGATAGACAAAGGCCTTGGTTGAGCCGTAGCAGTTCTTGGGCTTACCGCGGAGCGAGAAGACAGCCTGCGTCTGCACATCCCTCGACGTAGTAATCGAACCACTCGCCGAAAGACCCTCTGTAATGAATATCATTGACTCCTCCTTGCGGGGGTTGCGTACGTCGCAGTAGTGAATCTTGCAATCTCTGAGCTTGCGGTTGTTGAGGCTGACCATCTTGGCCAGCTCACGCCTCTGCTTCTGCACCGTCGATATAGCCTTGCGCTCCTTCTCGTTCTCGGCAATCTTCTTGCTTATGGCGCTGGCCGTCTCGGAGTGGCGGTGGAGGTAGTTATCCAGTTCCTCCTTGACAAAGTCGCCAATAAACTGACGCACCGAGAGCAATCCGGGACCCATATTCTTCGACGAGAGCTTGATTTTGGTCTGGCTCTCAAACTCAGGCTCAATGACACTCACACTTATGGCCGCAATGATAGAACCCCTCACATCGGAGGGCTCGTAGTCCTTCTTGAAGAACTCTTTGATGGTCTTGGCCACAGCGTCCTTGAAGGCTGCTTGGTGAGTACCACCCTGAGTGGTGTGTTGCGAATTGACAAAGGAAAAATAGGTCTCGCCATAGCCTGTGCCGTGGGTGAAGGCTATCTCGATGTCGTGACCTTTCAGGTGGATTGGGGGATAGAGCACATCCTCGCCCAAATTCTCGTTCAGAAGATCCAACAGACCGTTCTTCGACTCAAACTTCTTGCCGTTGTACTTAAACACCAAACCTGCATTGAGGTAGGTATAGTTTTTGATTTTCTGCTCCACATACTCGCTATTGTAGTCGTAGATGCCGAAAATCTCCTCATCAACATAGTAGCGCACCATAGTGCCGGGCTTGTCGGTGACATTCTTGTCGAGGGTGTTGCTCTTCAAGACTCCCTGCTCAAAAACCACAGTGCGAGCCATACCGTCGCGCACACTGCGCGCCTCGAAGTGCGACGAAAGGAAGTTCACGGCCTTCAAACCCACACCATTCAAACCTACGGTCTTGACATAACCCGCACCGTCGTACTTACCGCTGGTGTTGATTACGCCCACACAAGCCTCCACCTTGTCCAAAGGAATACCTCGGCCATAGTCGCGTATGGTCACCCACTTGTCCTCGATGGTAATATCCACCGAGCTGCCGAAGCCCATTGTGTACTCATCAACCGAGTTATCCACAACCTCCTTGATGAGGGTGTAGATACCGTCGTCGGGCTGAGTGCCGTCGCCGAGTTTACCAATCCACATACCGGGCCTGAGTCGCACCTGCTCTCGGGGCGATAGGGTCTGAATATCCTTGTCGGTATATTGCACCGTTCTTTCTGCTACGTTTGCCACGTCGTTGTTTCTCCTTTATCTAAAAAATGTTGTTCGTCTAAATACTTAATTTTCTTGTTCTATTTGCCCCTTTTTGCCTCCTGCTCGGCCTCGGCCCTGAGGAGCGATAATTCGTTGCGAGTGAGCTGCTCCACCCTCTGGGCCATCTCCCTCACGGGGGTCGCCTCAATCTCCTCAACCCCTATCGGGTCGAGCACCCTCAGGCGCAAAGTTCGGGGCGTGAGCCTAAAAAGACCCAATATGCCTGAGGTGCCATACACCACACAGGGGAGTATGGGCACTCTATTATCCTGAGCCAAGCGGAAAGCGCCCTCCTTGAAACGATGTACCTCGCCATCTTTGGTGCGTGTGCCCTCGGGGAAAATCACCACACTCGTACCTCGGCCCAAGTGTGCAGCACCCTCGTTTTTAACCGTGGCCGCAGCAGCAGTCGTGCCTCGCCTGATGACAATATCGCCACGCATACCCAACATCCAACCTATGGCGGGAATCTTTCTTACCTCCACCTTGGAAACAAACTTAAACTTCCACAAAGGAAGATAGAAGAGGAAGGGTATATCGAAAAACGACTGGTGATTGGCTGTGATAACATAGGTTTGACGAGGGTCGCACTTCTCAACTCCTTCGACCTTCACCCTCCATACGGGCGAAAGGAGGAAGACAGTGCGTGCGGCTATCCGCGAGAGAGCCATAACCATCTTTCGCTCCTTGTCGAAGGGAAGCGAGAGGAGGGCAGCCAACCCCAAAACCACCACTGAGACAGTTGCCACAACAACAACCAGCAGCACATATATCACAAAAATAATTACTTTCATAGCAAGACTACACCAATATATATAATCAGACTGCAATTTTACAAATTATTTTTCGTTCCATCCCAAATTTCCCTCGGAAAGTTATTAACAATCGCCTTCTTGGGATCTGTCGAAACTAAATGAATGGAGAATAGGAAGGGACTGAGGGAAGTTAGGGAGATAAGGCCTACAAGGCCTATAAGACCCTAAGGACTTAGGTCGGTAGACGGTAGACGGTAGACGGTAGACGGCAGACGGTAGACGGCTATCGGCGGCGCCGATAGCCAATTTTCAATTCTCAATTTTCAATTCTCAATTCTATTTCGTATATTTGTGGTTCAACCAACTGCAAGAACTATGAAAAAAGCATTTGTTTTCCCGGGTCAGGGAAGCCAATTTAGCGGTATGGGCAAGGAGCTTTACGAGAGCTCGCCCATCGCACGAAGCCTCTTCGATGAGGCCGACAAGATACTCGGATTTAACATCTCGAAGATAATGTTTGAGGGCTCCGACGAAGAGCTCAAACAGACCAAAGTCACCCAACCCGCCGTCTTCATCCACTCCGTTGCGGCAGCCTTAGCACTGGGCGAAGAGTTTAATCCTCAGATGGTTGCAGGTCACTCACTTGGCGAATTCAGCGCATTGGCAGCCTCGGGCGCACTCAGCTTCGAGAGCGCTCTTAGATTGGTCTATGCTCGTGCTATGGCTATGCAGAAAGCCTGCGAGCAGACCCCCTCGACAATGGCCGCCATACTTGGCCTTGCGGACCAAACCGTAGAGCAGGTATGTCAAGGGATTGAGGGCGTGGTTGCAGCCAACTACAACTGCCCCGGTCAGGTGGTCATCTCCGGCACAAAGGAGGGTGTGGCGGCGGCTTGCTTGGCACTCAAAGAGGCCGGTGCAAAGCGTGCTCTACCACTGGCTGTGGGTGGTGGTTTCCACTCGCCCTGTATGGCCTCGGCACGCGAGGAGTTGCAGCTAGCCATTGAGCAGACCGAGTTCCACACTCCACGCTGCCCCATCTACCAAAATGTGGATGCCCTGCCCCACACCGACCCTGCCGAGATTAAGGCCAACCTTATTGCCCAGCTGACCAGCCCCGTGAGGTGGACTCAGAGCGTTAGGGCGATGATTGCCGACGGAGCAGAGGAGTTTGTTGAGTGCGGTCCGGGCAGTGTACTGACAGGCTTAATCGGCAAAATCAAAACGCAATAAACCATCACACTATACCCCTATGAATTACAAAACATTTATCCCCCTGATTGCAATGGTAGCAACACTTTCAGCTTGCAACAATTCCACCACCGCATCCCGCGAGAATCCCCTCCTTACGGAGTGGAACACCCCCTATGGCATTCCCCCATTCGAGAAGATTGTAGTGGAGGACTATATGCCCGCTTTTGAGGCAGCTATGAAGGCCCACAAAGCCGAGATTGAGGCTATTGTAAACAACCCCGACGAGCCCACCTTCGAGAACACCATCTTGGCGCTCGACAATGCGGGTCAGATGCTCACCGACATCTCCAACACATTCTTCCTTGTGGCCGCCGCCGACACCAACCCCGCAATGCAGAAGGTGGAGGCCGAGGTAAGCCCACTGCTGGCTGCCCACTCCGACGAGATTATGATGAATTCGGCTCTCTTTAAGAGGGTTAAGAAATTCTACCAGAAGCGTCACAAAGTTGGTCTTGACCAGATGCAGATGCGCCTGACGGAGAAGACCTACAAGGATTTTGAGCGCAACGGAGCCAACCTTTCGGCCGAAGAGCAGCAGGAGCTGGCCGAGATTAACCGCAAACTCTCGGAGGCTACCGTGAAGTATGCCCAGAATCTTTTGGCTGCCACGGCCGACTATGAGCTTCTTTTGGAGAGCAAACAGCTCGATGGCCTACCCAATTCCATCCGCAACGCAGCCAAGGATGCAGCCAACCAGGCCGGCCATAGTGGCAAGTATCTCTTCACACTCAGCCGCCCAAGTGTATTCCCCTTCCTGACCTACTCCACCAATCGTGAGCTCCGCAAGGAGATTTACACCGCCTACATCGAGCGTTGCAACGGTGGCCAGTGGGACAACACAGGCCTAATTGGCGAGATTATCAGCCTACGTCTGCGTCGTGCGCAACTACTCGGCTACCCCTCCCACGCCCACTATGTATTGGACAATGTTATGGCCAAGAGGCCCGAGGCTGTCTATGAACTTTTGGAGGAGCTTTGGGAACCTGCCCTGAGTAGTGCCAAGAGAGATTTGGCCGATATGAGCATCATTATGAAACGCGAGATAGACCAGACCGACTTGCAGGCTTGGGATTGGTGGTACTATGCCGAGCGCTTGCGCAAACAGCGCTACAACCTCGACGAACAATCCATCCGCCCCTACTTCTCGCTCGACAATGTGCGTCAGGGCATTTTCGGCCTCTCCAACCGCCTCTACGGTATCACCTTCACCCCCATCAGCGTTGAGGCCTACAACAAGGAGTGTTCCACCTATAAGGTTGAGGATAAGGATGGTAGCCTCTTGGGTGTTGTCATCTTCGACTTCTTCCCTCGTGCCGGCAAGAGTGGCGGTGCTTGGTGTGGCGAGTTTGTTTCGATGAGTATGAAGGATGGTCAGAGGGTTGCTCCCGTAGTTACGGTTGTGTGCAACTTCTCGCGCCCAACAGGTAGCACCCCCTCGTTGCTGACTATCGACGAGACCGAGACCTTCTTCCACGAGTTTGGCCACGCCCTCCACAACCTCTTTGCCGAAGTTCCCTACAAGGGTCTTGCTGGCGTGGAGAGAGATTTTGTGGAGCTACCCAGCCAGATTATGGAGAACTGGGCTATGGAGCCTGCAATGCTCAAAACCTACGCCATCCACCACCAGAGTGGAGCCGTCATCTCCGACCAAATCATCCAGCGCATCGCCCGTAGCGGCCAGTTCAATCAGGGCTTTATGACCACAGAGCTGTTGGCTGCCTCGCTGAGCGATATGGATATCCACACCCTGAGAAATGCCGACCAACTCGACGTAAACCTCTTCGAGAAGGAGGTTCTCAACCAAAAGAGAGGTCTGATTGAGCAAATTGCTCCTCGCTATCGCTACCCCTACTTCTCCCATATCTTCGACGGAGGCTACTCGGCAGGTTATTATAGCTACTTGTGGTCGGAGGTGCTCGACAAGGATGCCTATCAGGCCTTTGTTGAGAGTGGCGACCTATTTGACCGCCATACCGCTGAGCGTTTCCGCAAGTTGCTCTCGTCGGGTGGTACGAAGGATGGTATGGAGCTCTATCGCGAGTTTAGAGGCGCCGAGCCCAGCCGTATTCCTCTGCTTATCTCGCGCGGTTTCATCACCCCCGAAGAGGCCAAGGCCGTAGCCAACCCCACCCCTGAGGAGTAAACTTGGGAGAGTTAAATAATAATTAGGTGTAGCGATTCGGAAAGGATAAATTATAGTACACGCGATTAAAAATTAAACATTTTGCGAATAACGTACCATTATTTTTCTTATATTTGCGAAACGCTACTAGGTTAGCACCCCAAAAAACGCAACGAACAAACAGGTTTAACCAATAAATTCAAAGTATTATGAAGAAACTCGTACTTACTCTTGCAGTTGCTTTGTTTGCAATCTGCTCGGCTTCGGCCAACAATTATGTAGCCAATGACGCTGCTATCGACGCATTGGTAGAGAACTCGGTTGAGATGGTTATGACCGCAGAGGCTGATATGGCTCCCGCCGCTCCCGCTGCTGCCTACGTTTCGGCAGGCAAAGACCCCGTTGTAGCTGCTGTTTTGGCTTGGGTACTTGGCTGGCCCGGCGTTCACCGCTACTACCTCGGCACCGCTCCTTGGATGGTTCTTCCCTATTTCCTCACCGGTGGTGGTTTCGGCGTAGTTTACGTTGTGGACGCAGTGCTTATTACCATTGATGCTCTCGAAAATAGAATCAACCCCGCATACATCAACAACGAGAGGATTTTTATGTGGGCCGACCTTATCTAATAGCGACCTCTTTGGTTTAGATAGTAAACCAACTACTCTGCGGGGCGTAGGGCACGACAGCCCTCGCCCCGCAATTTTCTTGTAATTCAGACAACTGGCAACTAATAACTCAAAACTATGGCCAAGGTACTAACACTAAAATTTATTGACGGCTCTTCGAAAGAAAACGAAGTAACGGGCGAAGATATGGGTGGCGAGGATGTATTCTACATCCCCTTGAAAAAACTCTCACGCGGCAGAATCAAATGGGACACCCCACACTACATCTATATGCACCACTTTGTCAATGTGGTAGAGGTGGGCGATGACTATGTAGAGTTGGATATTATCAACTGGCGTGGAGGTACAAATGGAAGCTACAAGCTCTACAATGGCGACAACAAAGGCTACAACTACTACTTTGGCGAATGGAACTACTACTTCTCCGTTGAGCTGCTAATGTGGGATGAGGAGTAGCCCCGCTTGCGTACCCGAAAAGAGATTAAAAACAGAACAAAAGAGAAGAAAATGAGCACAAAAAGGTTTGTTATATTGCTCAGTGTGTGGGCTTTGTCGTCAATGGTGGCAATGGGTCAGATGCGTCTTTCGGTGGATGTCAAGACGGTGCAGGTGGCCTCAGGCAAGAAGGTAACCACCGAGCGCTCGCTCTACCTCAACCCCGACGGACGCTTGGTGGCCGAACAGCATAGCCCCACCCATTTGGTAACCCTCTCCAACTCATTGGGCGAGGTGCGTATATACGACCCTGCAACCAACCAACTCGCCGTTATGAACGACAAGCAGATGGCTTCGAGCAAAGAGCTTGTGGCGATGTTCGCCTCGGGTAGCTATGTCGATATGGCCCTGCCTCTGTATGGCTACCGCCAGAGCGACTCCCGCAGTGAGGAGGGTGTGCTCATCAAGACCTTCACCCCCACCGCCACGAGCGCCATTGCCAAGGTGGAGTTGGTATTCCAAAACCACCTGCCCATCTGTATGATTTACCTCAACGCCAAGGGCACCCCCATCCGTAAGCTCTACTTCTCGCGCTACAACTACGAGCGCATACCTATGCCTATGCGTATTACGGAGATTGAATACACCTCCGAGCGCGATTCGCTTGTCAGGCTGAGCACATATAGCAATCTGCTCTTCGATGCAGATGCATCGTCGGAGATGTTTGACTACAAAGTACCCGCCGACGCCATACGCACCGAGGTGGACCCCAAGACGTTGTTTGGGAAATAAACGACGACCGTCAACCGACAACCGACCAAAGTAAAAAGATAACAATGTACGAGAGAACGATAAAAGCAGCGTTGCTCGCTATGATTTTGGTCGCCTGTGGCACCTATGGTGCTACGGCGCAACCCCAGAGCGATAGGGAGCTTCTACGCAAAGCCCACAGCAGCACGAGCCAAAGCGAGCCAACAAAGGTGGCCTACGGCATTGAGCCGGGCCGCCAGACCCTCTCGCCAATCTACCACCTAGCAAGCAGCGCTCTGTGGGTGTGGGAGAGCTTTGTAGCCCCAGAGGTGTGCGCCCCGGGTGGCTATGCCGACTCCAACACTGCCTACTACAAATCATTGTGGCGTGAGTATGGCCCTCTGCTGGCTCTGCCTATGGGTTTCGACCGTATGGTGCGTAACACCAAGATTGGTCGCGCCTCCACCCCCACAAACCCGCAAGGAGTCATCGAAGACGACCCCAAACGCTATCAGAAATGAAACGAGCCCTACGCCATATAACACTCCTTGGGGCCACCCTGCTAATGTCGTTGGCCACCGCCCACGCCCAACGAACGGCTCGGGCCGACTACGACTTTGGCAACTACCTATTGGGCAAGGGACTTATGCGTGAGGCCTCAGCCCTCACCTCCTCGCTCGGCAATGACTACACCCCCGAGGCGCTCGACACTATGCGCTACCTGAGAGGGTGGACTCTCTACCACCAGCGCCAATTTGCCCCTGCCGCCAAGGCCTTTGCCGAGGTGGGAGAGAGTTCGACATTCTACCCCAAGAGCGCTCTATTTGGTGCAGTATGCCACCTCGAAAGTGGCTCTACCGAGGAGGCCCTGCGTAGGCTCAACTCCTTCGCCCAAACCCCTATGGCTCAACCCTATCGCGAAATACTTGATATGCAACGTGGAGCTATCGCACTCATCGAGGGCGACAGGGAGCTCTACCACCACTACCAACAATCCTTCACCTACACCGACAACATCCTCCGTGGGGAGCAGCGCCGACTCGACGAGATTGCCGCCTCACAAGTTCGCGCCCCCAAGAAGTGGGTTGCAGGCCTTGCCTCGGCTGTTGTGCCGGGCTTGGGTCAGATTTATGCTGGCAATGTGGGCGAGGGTGTGGCGACATTCCTTATGGTGGGAGCTTTCACAGCCCTAACGGTGGATAGTTGGAACAAAGCAGGCACTCCCGCCAACTGGCGCACCATAGCCTACGGCAGCGTGGCCTCACTACTCTATATTGGCAACATTTTCGGCAGCGTAGCCTCCGTAAAAATATACTACCAGAATTTTGAAAAGCTCAATCACGAGGCTGTTATGTACAGCATTCATATTCCTCTGCGTGCCATTTTCGACTAAGGGACAAGGGGCAATCGATGAGGCCGACCTGAGAGCGCTGGCTCTGGAACGCTCAATCTACACCACCACATCGCCCTTTGAACAAAGTGGACTACTGATGGAGAAGTACTACCTGAGAAAGGGACAGGGACTCTACACCGAGGCTCTGGGGGAGCTTGCACGCATACACGCCTACACTCTGGGCGAGAAGATAGGCAACTACTACTACGAAAAATCCCTCTGCCACTACCTCTTGGGCGACTTCACCCAAGCACTCGCCACCACCAAGGAGGCCTCTTTCTACATAGCCCCCGCCGACACCACCTCGCTCAGAGAACTACATCTTATTGAGGCACTTGCAGCAGCACAATGTGGCCAGTGGCAACGCTCCGCCGAGGCTGCACGAGGTTTCATTGAGTGCGATAGCACCCTATCGCCACAACAACGCCAAGAGAGCCTCACCCAGCTCGAAAAGCTCTACGCCTCAACGCCCAAGCTACGCAATCCTATGGTGGCGTGGTGGCTCAGTATGATTCCGGGAGTGGGACAATTCTATGCTGGCGAGTGGTTTAGTGGCACAGTGTCGATGGTGGTCAATGGAGCACTCATTGGCTTCACAGCAGCCGAGTGGATGGCCGGCGAGTGGCTTAGTGGTTGGATTGTGGGGTGCGGAGGCCTCAGCACCACCTATTTCGTCGGACAAGAGAGGGCTCGCCACCTTGTGGAGCAGCGCAACCGAAGAGTCATCAACCAGTATAACGAGAAAATCAAAGCGATTCTACTACCCAACGACTAAGGCAACACCTTACCCTCGTTGAAGAGCAAATCGAGCAACGAGCAGTTGCTCTGGAAGGGTACACGTTCCGAAAAGACCTGCCAATAGGGCGCATCGGACTCACGAACACCAAGGAAATTGTGCCCCCTTAAATCCACGTCCCCCTCACCTGCAACAATATAGCGCTCCGAGTAACGGAGCTGACTCTCTATACCCTCTATGCGTCGCAGAACCTCCAAAAGCTCACGATTCATATCGTAGAGGAAGTCGTAACGACGCTCGAAGAAAGGCTCAAAATGGTGGGCAAAATAGTCGTAGTAGGGAGAAGATTTGTAGGCCGAACGTATGGCCACAGCGTGCTGATGTTGCCAACGTTTGGAGTAGTCGAGCCTCATATCCCTCACAGCGCATTTGTGGATACTTGCACCCTTTACCACATTGGCCGTTAGCGACATACGACCATCGGCAGTGGCTATCTCAGTACGGTTGCGACAAGTCTGCTTGATGTAGTGCTCGCCCACATCAATCACCGCATCGGGGCTCAGTGCCTCGCGCCACCACTCCAACGAGCCAAAATATGCCAAGGGAAGAATCTTCATAACGCCACAAAGGTAAGAAAAAATTGAGAGATGAGAGTTGAAAATTGAAAATTAAAAGGGAGGTTGGGGAAGTTGGGGAAGTTGGGGATATAGGGCATATAAGACCTATATGCTGGGTTTACTGGGTTTACTGGGTTTACTGGGTCTTCTTAGTTCTCCCAGTTCTCCCAGTCCTCTCAGCGGTCAGCTCTGCGCCTTTGGCGCAACTAACCTCTCCTGCCCCCTTGGGG
>JAGBVY010000157.1 GCA_017630115.1 Tidjanibacter sp.
CAAGTGGGCAACCCCAATCTCCGTTGGGAAAAGACCAGCCAGCACAACCTCGGTGTGGACCTCTCGCTGTTTGGAGGCAAGGTTACACTCAATGCCGACTACTACGACAAGACAACAGCCAACGCTATCAACAACGTGATTCTGCCCGACGATATGGGTCGCTCCTCCGGTTTGCGTAATGCTGCAACCATCAACAACAAAGGTTTTGAGGCCACTCTGGGCGTTATCCCCGTGAATACCAAAGACTTCTTCTGGAAGGCCGACCTGACACTTGCACACAACGAGGCTGTGATTGTGGAGCTTGGCGACATTGAATCGGACTATATGGAACTCGGCACCGGTTGGGGCAACGCCTTCTACCGCTACTACGAGGGACAACCTATCGGCTCCATCTATGGTCTGAAATCGCTGGGCGTGTGGAGCACAAATGACTTCAACAACCCCGAGTTGGAAGCCGACAAGATTTTCCCCAAAGTTCGTCCCGGTGCCTACCGCTACTACGACACCGACGACAACAAGATTATTGATGCCGAAGACTACGTTATCATCGGTAACGGTCAGCCCAAATTCAACTGGGGCTTGAACAACAGCCTCCAATGGAAGAATTTTGACCTCAACGTCTTCCTGATTGGCTACCACGATTTCGACATCTACAACTACCCCGCAGCAAGGCTTACCAGCCAGCTCGCTCCCACCCCTGCATTGGCCGACAGGTGGGTACAGACCACCAACGAAGATGCGAAGATTGCAAGTTTCGGTCCCAATCGTGATGCTATCACCTCCTATGAGCAGGTGGCTTCGTCCACATTCGTAGAGAAGGGCGACTTTGTGAAAATCAAGAGCATCACTCTGGGCTATAACCTCACAGGCGATATGCTGAAAAAACTCGGTCTTAGTGCCGCAAGGGTTTACCTCTCGGCCAAAAACCTCGCCACCTTTACGGGCTACTCCGGTAACGACCCCGAGATGGCAATCAGCAATCCTCTCCGTCCCGGCCTTGATGCAGGTACCTATCCTGCACAAACCGGTTTCATCTTCGGTGTAAATCTAACCTTCTAATCGACTGCGAACTATGAAAAAACAGATATTCATCCTTCTCGCTCTCGTGGCACTCACCTCGTGTGTGGACCTTCTGCAAGAACCGCAGAGTAGCCTCACCGACCACACACTGCCCGTAACGGAGCAAACACTCGAAAGTAACGCTAACGGACTCTACCAGAGTTGGTGGGGCGAGAACTTCGGCTTCAACTGCCGTATGGCCTCGTTGCTCCTCGCCGGTGATGATATGATTGCAGGCGATGCGGCCAAAACACGACTGGTGGAAGACGACCAAATGAGGGTACCTGCAAACAACCTCGACATTGCCCCCTTGTGGAAACACTTCTACGCCACCATCTTCAACGCCAACAACATCATCTCGCTCATCGAAAACAACAAGACACTGAGCGCAGACAAGAGCGACATCTATCTCGGCGAGGCACTCTTTATGAGGGCTCTGATGTATTTCTACATCGTTAGGATGTGGGGCGATGCTCCTGCACCCGTTGATGCCACCTCCGGTAGCGACATCAATGGCAACGATGCTATGCCTCGTGTGAGCACCAAAGACATCTATGAGCGCATCATCGTGCCCGACCTCTTGGAGGCCATCAACCTCCTGCCCGCAACCAGCCGTGATGAGAGGGGACAGGCCCCCACCAAGTGGGCTGCAAGGACTGTGTTGGGCGACGTGTATATGCATATGGCCGGTTGGCCGCTCAAACAGACCGACAAATATGCCGCAGCTGCCGAGCAGTTGAAAAAGGTCATCGACGAGGGTCCACACAGCCTCGTGAAGGAGTACAAAACCTTGTGGTTGAAGAGCAGTTGCTACGACAAAACCGAGCATATCTTTGCGCTCCACCACTCGCTCTCCTACCTGCCCAGCCAATATGCTATCTCCTATCTCGGTTACGAGGAGGACGGCTGGTCGGACTATGCAGCAGACCCCGTGTTCTTTGCAAACTATCCCAACGATAAGCGCAAAGCGTTCTGCTTCACAACCGAAACAATCGACAAAACATCCAAGCAGACCATCGCTTGGCAGAACTTCGGCCCCAAGGCTCCCTACATCCGCAAGTATCGCAACTTTGGTGGTTGCGCAACCTACGGTATCGAGGGCGACAACAGCAAGAAGAGTCAGCTCTCGGAGGGTATCACCCCCATATATCGCTATGCCGACGTGCTTCTGCTCTATGCCGAGGCAAGTGTGAAGGCAACGGGTCAAGTGAGCACCCTCGCCTACGACTGTATCAACCAGGTGCGTGATAGGGCCTTTGGCGACACCACCCACCGACTCTCGGGCCTCTCGACTCCTGAATTTGAGAAGGCCGTCTTTGACGAGTATGGTTGGGAGAATGTCTTTGAGTTCAAGCGTTGGTTCCAACTTGTCAGGACAGAGATGGTGGATGAGATGGTGGGCAAAAACACCGCTGTTGAGGCACGCCTGAACGTAAACCACCAGAACTACCTCTTCCCTCTCCCCGCAAGGCAGTGCCAACTGCGTGGCTGGCAGAACAACCCCGGTTACTAATCCTCACGCAACACTGTCCTAAATAGAAACAGGGAGATGAAAAAGATTGTCAGAGCTTTGGTTTTGGGCCTCGTGGTGATGTGTGCGACCTCGTGTGTGGAGCAGGAGCCCCTGCGCACCAAGCCGTTCCACATCTACGACCGACTCAAATATCCCGGGAAACCCGACCTCTCGGAGCTGAAACTCTCGCCCATAGAACTCTTCTATGAGTCGAGCCTGCTGACCAACGACGAGATTGACCACGAGAAGGTAGCCAAGGCCGTAGCAAAAGCAAAAGAGAGTGGCGTGTTGGCCGTGTGTACCGACATTGAGTCGTGGTATTGGGCAAGCAACGGTCGTTCGGAGAGTTACGTCAAGGAGGGACTCAAAGAGGTCTTTGATGCCTTCAAGGCGGAGATTCCGGGCGCAAGGGTCGGCAACTATGGTGTACCCATCGGCTCTCTCTGCATACTCCGCTATGTGGAGAGTATGAAGGACAAAACCGAGGAGGAGAAGATTGCTCGTTGGAAGAGGGACAACAACCGACTGCCTGCCGGCGAGGTGTGCGACGTGTTGTACCCCTGCTTCTATGCGATGACCCCCGACGTGGAACAGTGGGAGAAAGACCTCGTAACCACCGTTGAGTACATCAGGGAACACTACCCCGACAAGGAGATTGTGGGCTACCTGTGGCCACAATACTACGATTGGAAGACCAACCCATATTATATGCAGGTCATCAGCGAGGAAAACTTCCTTGCAATGTTGGAGGCCTCCTACAAACATCTCGACGGAGTGGTACTCTGGGCCCACGGGCGCAGCCATAGGGACTACGACAGCCCCAAGATTGAGTGGCAGGACGAGCGCATCCAAGGCATCGAACGAGCCATTAGAACTTTTGTGGCAAACCACTACAAAAACATAGAATTGGACACAAACAAATAATCAACTAATTACCAAAAACAACAAAACCATGAAACTTACGAATCTCAGATGGCTCTGTGCTATCGTAGCAATGATTCTCGCTTTGGCAGGATGTAAAGACCCCGAGCCGAACAACGGCCCCGGTCGTGTGCCCGAAGGTGGCGAGGACGGCCCCACGGGTACCAAAAAGGAGTTTACCATCTATGATGGTTTGTACCACGAGGGTAAGCCCGAACTCCAAGGCGATATGATTTCGCCTTTCAGCCTTATCTATGAGGCTTTCTTGGTAACCAACGAGCAGTTGGATATGGACAAAATCAAACAGCAAATCAACATTTGCAAACTGACGGGTGTGAAGACCATCAGTCTTGACATTGAGTGCTGGTACGACAAAAAAGACTTCTCTTATATCAAAGAGCAGTTGAGCATCGTGTTCAATATGTTCAAGGAGGCCATTCCCGATTGTACCATTGGCAACTATGGCGCACCTGCGAGCAACCTCAACGTCTATCGTGGTTACAGGAAAGATTGGACCGAACAGGAAATTTTGGACGGCTGGACCAAGCACAACAACGAGGGCCGTATTGGCGTTGGTGAGGTGTGCGACGTGTTGTATCCTTCGCTCTATGCCTACTCTTCGGATATGAACCA
>JAGBVY010000015.1 GCA_017630115.1 Tidjanibacter sp.
AGTTTCTGAAATCACCGTCAAACTCAATGTCGCACGAGCTAACTTCGCCTGTGTGATTCATTACTTGTGTGTTGATTGCCAACTTGTCGAATTGCATCAACTTTTCGCCCACGGGCAGCAGGTAAAACTCTTTCTGCCTAAGCGCAGCTTTGCCTATGCAATAACAGAGTAACATATTGAATTTTAGATGTTTCTTCTGGCTTATCCTAACAAGGCGTGTGACATCCACTTTTTTGACGAATGTGAGCATTGGGTTGGGGGCATTTTTCCATATTTCATACTGCCTGCCTCGCGATGTGTCTTGGGGATTTATCTCTCTCATAGCTGTAAATTTTTTTGATAAAGGGTCGCAAAGATAGTAATTTCTTCGCAAAGTCACCCCCCAATGCATTAGAAAATACAAAAGCAGTCATACGACTGCTTTGCTTGGAGCGGAAAGCGGGACTCGAACCCGTGACCCTTGGCTTGGGAAGCCAATGCTCTACCAACTGAGCTATTTCCGCAATTATGTGCGACAAACTATCGAGAGAGGTCAAAACTGCCTCTTCAACATTTTGTCGCACAAATATACTACTTTATTTGATTGGTTGTACACTCTCGGGGTCGAAAATCGAATTGAGAACATAGGCCAAGCGGTAGCCACCAACCAACATCCTATCCTCCAACAGGGGCGAAAAGTCATAGACAAACTGGTAGGAAAGATTGGGATTCTCGCCCATACTCTCTACATAGTCGTAGATTTTAGCTGCACCCGCAACAGTCTCTGTAAACCACTGTTCAAAATTGCCCTGCATAACGGTAGCCTTAAACTCTGCGTCGGTCCTATCGAGCTGGTCGCGCCACTCCGAATAGCTCCAATTGCGAGCCGACTCAACGATTTTGCTATCCCACACCGAGTGGAGGTTGGTATTGCGGCTAAACCATCTAACCTTAGTACGGTTGCCACCAAGGTCCGAAAGGCGTCCTGCGTGCATTGGGCAGTGCATATCGCCCACCATATGGACAATCATCTTAACATAGTCGCTCCTAACGCTATCGGTCAGATTCTCGTAGTTATTGGTGAGCTCACTGGTAAGTCTTTCCAATGCCACAACAACGTCGCCATTGTCGTTTTTCTTCATAGTCTGGTAGGTGTGGCCGTTATCCACATTGGCATAGTGCCAAGTTTTGGTCTGGTTGTAGCCAGCCTCCCAGTAGGGCGAATTCTGGATGCTATCCATCCACGAAGAGTAATAGACAATCGAGCGGCCATCGAGCAACTCCGCAAGGCGCTCTTTGGTCTTCTCGGTGAGGTGATTCTCTGCAATTGCTGCAACAACATCGTGACCCGTGGGGCCCCAGCAATAACCACTCAGTGAGTTAAATAGCGCTGCAAGGCTCACGATAAAAATAGGTAGTCTCTTCATATTTTGGTATTCTTTAAGGTGTTTTGTTTTTATCAATTAAGGCTTTTAGCTATCCATTGTCATCAGCAACTCCTCGTTGCTTGTGGTGTTTTGCATCTGTTTCATCATAAGCTCCATAGCTTCCACTGAGGTCATATCGGCCAAGTGGCGACGTACGACCCAAGTCCTTTGCAGCACCTCCTTGCTCGTGAGCAAATCCTCGCGTCGAGTGCCACTTGCCGAAACATCAACAGCAGGATAGATGCGTTTGTTGGCCAGTTTGCGATCGAGCTGCAACTCCATATTGCCCGTACCCTTAAACTCCTCAAAGATAACCTCATCCATCTTTGAGCCCGTATCGAGCAACGCAGTTGCAATAATAGTCAGCGAGCCTCGCTCCTCGGTCTTACGAGCCGCACCAAAGAAGCGTTTGGGTTTGTGGAGCGCATTGGCATCTACACCGCCCGAAAGCACCTTGCCCGATGCGGGCTGCACCGTATTGTAGGCCCTTGCCAAGCGGGTGATAGAGTCGAGCAAAATCACAACATCGTGTCCGCACTCCACCATTCGTTTCGCCTTTTCGAGCACCATCTCGGCTACCTTAACGTGGCGCGTTGCCTGTTCGTCGAAAGTCGAAGATACAACCTCGGCCTTGACGTGGCGAGCCATCTCGGTAACCTCCTCAGGACGCTCGTCGATGAGCAGCACAATCAGGTAAACCTCTGGGTGGTTGTCGGCAATAGCGTTGGCTATCTCTTGGAGAATCATAGTCTTACCAGTCTTGGGCTGAGCAACAATCATACCACGCTGACCCTTACCAATGGGTGCAAACATATCGATTGTTCGAGTGGTGAGATTGTTGTGACCATTGCCCGTAAGGCAGAACTTCTCCTGTGGAAATAGAGGTGTCATATACTCAAATTGCATCCTGTCGCGAAGGTTTTCAGGAGCAAGACCATTCACTTCCAACACCTTCACCAGAGGGAAGTATTTTTCGCCAATTTTTGGTGGGCGAATCACACATCGAACCGTATCGCCAACCTTCAAGCCCCAATTCTTGATTTGCGATGGGGCAACATAGATATCATCGGGCGAATTGAGATAGTTGTAGTCGGCCGAGCGCAAGAAGCCATAGCCATCGGGCATAATTTCAAGCACACCCTCGCCCTCTACAATGACATTTTCAATCTCGCGCTGTATGTCGAGCTCTTCGTCGTACTCCTGCTCGTAGATGTCGCCATCCTCCTCGGCTCTCTCCTCCACCTCAATTATCATTTCTCCCTCTTGGTTGGGCTGGGATTCGATGGGTTGAACCTCCTCGGTAACAGCATTTTTGGGCTTACGACCGCGTTTTTTAGGGGTGGGAGCGACCTCTTCCTCTACCTCCGATTGAGCTTCGTCGAAAACGGGTGCGACCTCCACATTCTCTTCTGGCAGAGGATTTTTGCGAGGGCGACCACGACGTTTGGGTTTAACCTCCTCCACAACTTCGCTTGTGGCGACCTCAGCAGCCGACTCGGCACTAACCTCCGGCTCGTTTATAGCAACTTCCACCTCGTCGGAAATGGGGTCGGCGTTGGTTGCCCTTGTGGTATATTCCACCCTTTGAGCCACGCTCATTCGTTTGCGAGGTCGGCGCACAGGAGCTTCACTCTCTTGGGGTTGCCTTGCTCCATTCTCGTTGCCAGCAGAGGCATCGAGTATCTTGGCAACAAGTTTCTCTCGGCCCGAGCGTATGTCCAGACCAAGACTGCGGGCAATCTCTCTCAATTCTGAAAGACTTTTGCCCATAAGTGTTTCCATATCGTGCATATATAATAGATTTGGTATATCTAAATAAAACTCTATTAAACAACGTAAAGTGTAGGGAAATATGATGTCCGACCAGACACCATAGTCGAAATTTCTATCACAAAGGTAGTATTTTTTTGACAAATAACAAAAAATACGCCTATTTTGATATTGTGGTGGGTTTTCGCCAATTTGTTTGTATATTTGTACTACCTAAAAGAGTGTAATTGAAAGAAACCCTATTTATTATGTCAATGTTTTTCAAATTCCGAATGCTCAGCGACGAGAGCGATGTTTTCGTTAGAGATTACGAAGTAAAGTATGATATGAACCTATTGGAGTTCAACGACTTCATCTGCTCCGACCTCGGCTACGACAACTCGGGTATGACCTCATTCTTCCTCTCCGACGGACAATGGCGCAAGCTACGCGAATTTACCCTGATGGATATGGGGGACGGTATGAGCGACTTCCACGACAACGAAGACAACATCCCGCCAATGGCTATGGAAAAAGTGGTGCTCGGACAACTCATCCACGAAAATCACGACCGACTCATCTGGCTTTTCGATATGTTTGCCGACAGGGCCTACTATCTCGAACTCATTGAGGCAGGCTTCGTTCAGGAGGGGGTTGAGTATCCACGCACACTCTTCGCCCACGGAGAGCCCTCCGATCAATACGACCCCGAGGCTGGCGGCGTAGGCGAAAAGTCTATTTTCGAGGAGATGATGGACGATTTCGGCGACTTTGGTGGCAACGACAGCTACGATAGCTACGACGATGAGTACTAATGTCGCCCGACATAAGAAAACACTTGTAGTGGTGCTTGGGCCTACGGGGTCGGGTAAGACCGACCTCGCAGTAGCTCTTGCACAACATTTCCACACCGAGATTATCTCCACCGACTCGCGCCAATTCTACAAAGGTATGGCCATTGGCACTGCACAGCCCTCGGCCGACCAACTTGCAGCCATCCCCCACCACTTTATTGCCGACCGCACACCCGAGCAAGAACTCAGCGCAGGCGCTTACGAGCGAGAAGCGCTTGCCCGATTGGAGCAACTCTTCACTCAATACGATGTTGTGGTTGCCGTTGGTGGCTCGGGACTATATATCGACGCCCTTTGCGAGGGTTTCGACGAGCTCCCAAGCGATACGGCCCACATACGCACGGAACTTATGCAGCGCCTTGCGAGCGAAGGTTTGGAGAGTCTGTGTCTGCAATTGGCGGAGCTTGACCCGGCTTACTATCAAGTGGTTGATAGGCACAATCCGGCTCGCATCGTTAGGGCTTTGGAGGTCTGCCTTGCGAGTGGCCGCCCCTACTCCGAGCAACGTACCGCCACCAAACGCACCCGCCCATTCAAAATACTGAGGATTGGCATTGAGTGGCCACGCGAGGAGCTATATGAGCGTATCAATCGCAGGGTTGATATGATGATTGAGGATGGCTTGGAAGCCGAGGCCCGTAGCGTCTATCACCTTCGCCACCTCTCATCGCTCCAAACGGTGGGCTATCGCGAGATGTTCGACTACTTCGACGGCACGATTAGTAGGGATGAGGCAATTGAACTAATCAAACGCAATAGTCGCCGCTATGCCAAACGCCAAATGACTTGGTTTCGCCGCACCCCTGATATTGAGTGGATTATGAAAAAAGATGTGGAAAAAGCTAAAAAAATTGTAGAAATTTTTTGCGAAGAATAAAAAAGCCACTATATTTGCACTCGCAAAACGGATTTAGCTCCGTGGAGCACTTTCACATAATGCGGAAATAGCTCAGTTGGTAGAGCACAACCTTGCCAAGGTTGGGGTCGCGAGTTCGAGTCTCGTTTTCCGATCCAAGTCCAAAAGTTTTGAGGACAAAATCAAGCAAAACCCTTTGAAACATCGTTTCAGAGGGTTTTTCATTTGTTGTCGGTAGGTATCGTTCCGACACCGTGGAGCCCCTACCCGACATAGCCAGAACCTCGAAGTGTCCCTCCGAATATCGACCGTGAAAATAAGGGACACTTACTCCGAAATGAGGGGACACTTTG
>JAGBVY010000158.1 GCA_017630115.1 Tidjanibacter sp.
ACACTCGCGCCTCGGTGGGAGCCACCCTGCCGATGAGCCCTTTGAGTCGGAGAGTTTTGGGCGAGTCGCCAACAATTTGATACCTTTGGCACGATTTTTTCCGAGAAGTCTTGTTGGAGGGCATACGACCCTCGTCACTGTGGGCAAGCACCTGACGCACAGTAGTCAACAGCAACCCCACCTCAACAGGTTTGGCCACAAAATCGGAAGCTCCCGCGCGGAAATAGTGCAATATATCCTCGGCATTGTTGGCATTGGATAGGGCAATCCACGGTACATCCACATCGCCCCAAGAGATTTTCTCAGGAGTACCACAAATCATCAGCGACGTGTCACACAAGGAGTTGGGAGGTGAGGTTTGCGAGAAGGCTTCGGCCAATTCGACAGCATAGCCCTCGTGTTCGAGAATCTCCTTTATGGAGTTGCGAACACACCTCTGTGGATCTACCACCAGAATTTTAGTCATAGTTTAATTTGGAGTCTATTATATATAATTGTATGTATTGGCCCTATAACAAACCGACTCCCTATGCAAATATGTTACCAAAATGGAGTCGGAGATAATAAAATCTCAAAAAATGAGTTATCTTTGTGTCAAAGATAAGCCACAAAAAAGAAAAAAAGAAGTTGTCGGCAAAGTGCCTCCCTCGGCGTTGTGCCAACTAAAATAGACTCTCTGGATATATAAAACAACTTTTTAGGCTATTTCGAATATTTCATTTTTCGACCTTTTTCAACAAACATACGGATGAAAACCAACTACAACATTGAGCGACAAAAGCTCCATTTGCCCGAGTACGGACGACACATACAGGATATGGTGGAAGAGCTGATGCGGATAGAAAATCGCGAAGAGCGCAACCTGCGCGCCAAGGCACTTGTGGCCATTATGGCCAACATCCAGCATAGTTCGAGCGAGACCCCCGACTTTGAGCGCAAACTCTGGGACCACCTCTTCATAATGTCTGATTTTCAGCTCGATGTGGATTCTCCCTACCCCAAGCCATCGGCCACAACCATAATGCCTCCGCCTGCTCGTATGAGCTACCCAACGGGTGGCATTGCAATGAAACACTATGGTCGCAACGTGAGAAACGTAATCCGCTCGCTTAGGAACATTCGCACCCACGAAACAGTCGATGCCGTAGTCCACAACTTGGCTCGCTATATGCGCACCAAGAGCTACGAGTACAACCAAGAGCACCCCGACAATGCAGTAATCATTAGAGATATTCGCAGAATGGCCGATTTTGATATTTCGGTGGACGAAGAGGCTATCACTCGTATCAAAAGCGACTATCGTTTGAACCATTCAGGCTATCAAAAAAAATCGGCCTACAAGAAAAACGGAGGCAAAAATCAAAAAAATGGCCGCCGAATGGGTTATAATAAATAAGAGACTTGCACTTCTCGCCGAGCTTTACTACCTTTGCTTTGATAGCCCAACCTTCGGATACAAACACAAAGAAGAAGAAACAATAATTTAGATAAACCAAACCACAAAGAGAAAGAATGAAAAAGAGTTTTGCCATAATGGTTGCTCTCGGCCTGCTGTGCAGCTGTGGCGGAGAGAGAGTTACAATCGAGGGCGAATTTGCCGCCTGCCCCAACCAAAGCGTTGTGCTTGAAGGAGTTGGCGCCAATGGTACTATTGAGGGCGATACGCTTGCCACAACCAACAACAACGGCCAGTTCCGCCTACGAATCAGCCTACCCAACAACGAGAGCTCGTTCTACAACCTTCGCTGCGCTGAGCGTACCATACCCCTGATTCTCTCCAAAGGCGAGAGAGTGGTTGTCAATTCTGTTCCCGGACTGATTGACGGCTACACAGTTAGTGGCTCGAAGGAGTCGGAGCTGGTGCGTGAGGTAAAAAACATTATGCGCTTTGGCGTGGCCAAGCTCGACTCGCTTGCCACAATCTACGAGAAAACCTCCGCTAAGGCTCTCCAAAAGACCATCAACGACGAGTATAAAAAGGTCTATCTCGACATCAAACGCTCTCAGATTGAGTTCATTGTGACCCACGCCGGACAGCTTGCTGCTATCTATGCTCTCAATCAGCAGATTCCGGGCGACGTGTCGCTCTTTGGTGGCAAAAACGACATTGTCTATTTCCGCCTTGTGGCCGACGAGGTGGCCAAGAACTACCCCAACTCGCCCTACCTTGCAGGTCTGAATGCCGCCATCGACGAGTATGACCGAGCTGTGGAGTTCAACAACCTCATTGAGGAGGCTCTGGCAGCCGAGCCCGCCAACTTCCCCGAGATTGAAATATCGGATATGTATGGCAAAAAGCAGAGTCTTACCGAGGTGCAGAAGGGCAAAGTGTTGTTGCTCGACTTCTGGACCGTGGGCGACGAGAACGCTCCCTTCCGCAACGCCGAGCTAAAAGAGCTCTACGCCAAATACCACGACAAGGGTTTTGAGATTTATCAGGTATCGGTCGATACCTCCAAGCCTGCGTGGGTGGAGATTGTCCAGAGGCAAAAGTTGCCTTGGATTTCGGTCTGCGACTTCAAGGGTGCAGGCTCGCCAGCGGTGCAACTCTTTGGCATTGCGTCTGTTCCACAAAACTTCCTCTTCGACAGGGAGGGCAACATTGTGGCACGCAACGCCTATGGCGACAACCTCACAGGGGAGCTTACAAAACTCTTTAAGTAGAGCGGCTTGGGAAAGAAATCCCACACAAAAACTATACTAACCAACCTGAAACTATGTACTATTTCGCGTCGGATATGCACCTCGGCAGCGGCACTCCCGAAGAGTGTCGAGCAAGAGAACTTGCCGTTGTGGAGTGGCTCGACAAGATAGCCCCAACAGCCAAGGGGATATTCCTTGTCGGAGATGTTTTCGACTTTTGGTTTGAGTACAAACGTGTTGTGCCCAAGGGATTTACACGCCTGCTGGGCAAACTCTCGGAACTTACCGACAAGGGTGTGGAGATACACTTTTTTGCCGGCAACCACGATATGTGGCAGCGCGACTACCTCGAAAAAGAGTGCGGCCTAAGGGTACACCTTGGGGGCGAAATACTCAATTTGGGTGGTAAAAAGGTCTATATCTGCCACGGCGACGACATCTATGCACGCCATTTAGGCGGATGGACAAGCGTTATGAACGCCACCTTCCGCAGCCGAGTTACTCGTTGGCTATTTTCGCACCTCATCCACCCCGATTTTGCACTTCGACTCGGACAGGGCTGGTCGTATGATAGTCGCAAATCGAAATCTATCGCACTGCCTTTCTTGGGCAAAGAGGACCCCTTGATTATGGAGGCCGAGAGAGTAAACAGCTCTGATAGAGTAGATTACTTTGTATTTGGCCACATCCATTGCGCCGAGCGCCACAAACTCGCCGCTGGTGGCGAGGCAATCTTCTTGGGCCACTGGTTTGAGGGGCCAACCTACGCAACGCTCGACCACGAGGGCCAAATGAGGCTCTACACACCCTCGGAAACCAAATAGGCACACACTCGCAACATCCTAAACATCAACCACCTAGACCTATGAAACAATACCTCGACCTACTCCGCACCATCCGCGACGAAGGCGCTGTAAAAGGCGACCGCACCGGCACTGGCACCAAGAGCATTTTCGGCTACCAGATGCGCTTCAACCTCGCCGACGGATTCCCCCTGCTGACCACCAAAAAGGTCTTTACTAAGGGTATAATCCACGAGTTGCTGTGGTTTCTAAGGGGCGAAACCAACATCAGCTACCTTGTTGGCAATGAGGTACATATATGGGACAACGATGCATACCGATTCTATTGCGAGAGGTGCAAGGCAACGGGTGTGGATCCTGTTGAGAGAGAGGAGTTTTTGGCCCGAGCACGCAACGCCGAACAAAGCCCAATAGAGGGCTACCGCTATGGCGACTTGGGAAGTGTCTATGGCGCACAATGGCGCAGTTGGGGCGCACCCGACGGTAGGATTATCGACCAGATTGAAGAGGTTATCCGTACCATAAAGAGTAATCCCAATTCGAGGCGTATGATTGTATCGGCTTGGAACGTGGCCGACGTCGAGGGTATGGCTTTGCCCCCTTGCCACGTTCTATTTCAGTTCTATGTGGCCGACGGAAAGCTCTCTTGCCAGCTCTATCAGCGTAGCGCCGACACATTTTTGGGCGTTCCATTCAACATAGCCTCCTATGCGCTCTTGACGCACATTATTGCTCAAATATGCGATTTGGGCGTTGGAGAATTTATCCACACATTGGGCGACACGCACCTCTATTTGAACCATTTTGAGCAGGTGGAGGAACAACTCTCGCGCGAGCCTCGCCCACTGCCCCAACTGAGGCTCAATCCCGCAGTCAGAAGCATTGCCGATTTGCGTTTTGAGGACATCGAGATTGTCGGCTACAACCCCCATCCCACCATCAAAGCCCCAATGTCGTTCTAACGACCGAGTTGAAAGGGAGCTTAGGGTCAATTTTCTGGGTTCTCTGAGCTCTCTGGGTTTACTGGGTTTACTGAGTTCTCTGGGTTTACCGAGACTTCCCAGTCCTCCCAGTCCTCCCAGTCCTC
>JAGBVY010000159.1 GCA_017630115.1 Tidjanibacter sp.
ATTTCGTAGCGGCCTTTTTCATCTTAGCCTCCGAGCCGAGTTTTACAATCTGAGCATCGGTCTGAGCCAACTCAGCAAGTTTCTCATTCTCCCACTGGTCAATAACTTTGCGTACTTCGGCACCGATGTAGTCGTAGCGCAAGTAGGCAAACTGAGCAATGCGGTTGGTAATCCAGAACATAGCCCTATCGTCGTAGGTGAGGATGTTGCCAGTCTGCTCACTCAGACATACGGGCACCTCGGTGGAGCCGCAGTAGATAGGAGTGAGGGGCGAGGTGGCTGCATCGTCGGTGCCAAACCAAATCACACCACCAACAGGGTCGGGCAACTGAGGACGAGCCTGAGCCACAAACCAGAAGCCGGTCTGCTGGGTGGCGATAGCACGCTCCTGAACATACTCCTGGCCATCAACCTCAAAGCCCATAGGCCTCCAACGGTAGGGAACTTTGCTACCACCGGCACCAATGTCGGTGGTCATATCCATAACGGTGCCTTCGTAGTGGTCACGCATCATATCAAACACATCCTTGGGCGAGAGTTTCCTATTGGGTTTCACCCACAAAGGCATACGATTCGATGGGTTGTGCCCCAGAGCGTAATCCTCATAGGCTTCCATACCATCGGCAAAGCGGCGGAAGAAGCTCCAAACCCTTGCCTCGCAACCACGCATAGCGCTGAAATCCAGAGGAGCATAGGTGTCGCTGAAACTAAATTCCTCGTCGGAGCCGTCATAGAAACCCATCTGGCGAGCAAACGAAATCACATCCTCGGCATAGAGGCAGTTCTCGGGGTCGTTCTTGGGGAAGGTAGTGATGCGGGCGTGGTTGGCGTGAGCCGAAATGTAGCCGTCGGGGATGCGACGTGCCACCCACACAATACCCTTATGCTCAGGGCCTTTGCCAATAAGTTCCATAATCCACACCTCCTCTTTGTCGGCAATGGTAAAGCTCTCGCCGCTGGAAGCATAGCCGTGGGTGTTGGCCAAATCTACAATGCACTCGATAGCCTCACGAGCTGTTTTTGCACGTTGGAGAGTGATGTAAATGAGCGAACCGTAGTCGATACCACCTTTGGGGTCTTCGAGTTCGGGGCGACCGCCATAAGTTGTCTCGCCAATAATGAGCTGATACTCATTCATATTACCAATGGTCGAATAGGTCTGGGCCACCTGAGGAATCTTACCCAAGTAGCGGCTTGTGTCCCACTCATAGACATCCATCAGCGAGCCTGCCTTCCATTTGCCGGCAGGGGTGTGATAGAGAGCGCCATAGAGTTGGTGCGAGTCGGCTGCATAGGATACCATATTGGAACCGTCGGTAGATGCGCCGCGTGTAACAATAAGATTGGTGCAGGCAAGTGCGCTGCTCCACGCCAAAACAAGGGCGAGAAATGATGCAAAAAGTTTCTTGTTCATTGTTTTTTTGGTATTATAAGTTTTAGTTTTCTTCCAAGAAGAAACAAATATAGAAAATTATCTCTAAATTTGCCAAACAAACCACAACAAAATGAGCATAAAGCAACAAATATCCCATCTTCACACCACCCTACCCCAAGGAGTAACACTTGTGGCTGTGTCGAAATTCCATCCTGCTGAGGCCATACGCGAAGCCTACGATGCAGGCCAACGCATCTTTGGTGAGAGTCGTCCTCAGGAGATGGCTGCCAAAGTAGCAGTTTTGCCCAACGACATCCAGTGGCATATGATTGGCCACCTGCAAACCAATAAGGTGAAGATGATTGCCCCCTTTGTGTCGCTCATTCACTCGGTCGATAGCGAAAAGTTGGTGGCAGAAATCAACCGTCAGGCCGAGAAGAATCAGCGCACAATAGAGATTCTCTTTGAAGTCCACTTGGCCGAGGATGAAACTAAGAGCGGTTGGAACGCCAATGAGTTGCGCGATTTCATCTCTTCGGGAGCAATGGAGCAATACCCATTTGTGCTCGTTCGAGGTCTTATGACCATTGGTACCCTCACAGATGATATTGAACTCAATAAGTGTGAGTTTCGCCAGCTGAAAGCTATGTTCGACCAACTGCAACCCTACTTTGGAGCGGAGTTCGACACACTCTCTATGGGTATGACATCCGACTACTGCGAGGCGATAGAGTGTGGCAGTACGATGGTGCGAATTGGCTCAATGATTTTCGGCGAGCGAGTATATTAAACCTCAAAGCAAAGGGTCGGAGAATTTCCGACCTTTTTTTCCTGCAACTACTTCACTCTCAGGCGTTGGCCTATGCGTATAGGTGTAGAACTCTTTATTCCGTTAAGACGGCATATTGCCCCCACCGTAGTGCCATATTTGGCAGCAATTTTTGAGAGGTTATCGCCCGACTTCACCTTATAATAAATTGCATCGTTCACTGTGGTGCGAGGCTTGGAGGCTGCCTTTTCGAGGTTGCTGACAATTTCCTCCGAGGAGAGCGTATTGCCCTGCTTATCTACAAACATATCGCTCATATCCTCTGCCTCATCCTCTTCGAGCGCCTCGGTGAGTTTCGACGAAACATTAAAATACCCCCTTTCGAGCACAAAGTTTTGCCATTTAAGTTCGCCCGTTGAGAAATCGATAATGCGCTCAGGGTCGAATGTTAGGTCGGCATATCGCACCTCAAAGTGGAGGTGTGGGCCACGACTGCGACCAGTGTTGCCACCATAACCAATCACCTGACCTGCAACCACATAGTCGTTCACATCAACATTTAGTTTACACAAGTGGCCATAGTAGGTTTCCAGGCCGTTGGGGTGACGCAAAATCACCAAATAGCCGTAGCCGCCGGAGTTGTAGCGGGCGTAGCGCACCTTACCCTCGAAAGTGGCATAAATAGGCTCTCCCGTAGGCAGACCTATGTCAATTCCCTTGTGCATTCCTCGGCCTCGTGGCCCATAGCGCGACGACACCCTACCCAAAACAGGTGCGTGGTAGTCGGCAAGCGAGGCCACAAGCTCTATCTCCATACTCTCGGGGATGTCGCTGATTTTCACATCGCGGTAGGCAAATACCTGATTGGTGACCCAATTATTTTGGAACACATCAGACCTAAGAACCTCGTCATAATCAGTCAGATAGTACTCCCAAGTATTGTTGGTAAAAGTAATGATTTTAACGCGTGGATTGGCCGTATTGAGCGTGTCAATTGGATAGGCCGGCAGCTCTTCGAGCGTATATTTACGCTGCGCCACCGAGGGTAATGCCACCCCCAGCGCACCAATCACAAACGCAATATACAACCAACAACGACGCATAAACAACACCTTAGATGTCATTTTCACCAATCAAACGGGCAGCCTCGTTGAGTTGCTGATAGAACTCTTCGCCAAAAGCCCTCTGGATAGGCTCCCTTAATGCCTCATAGACCTTCACACCGTTGCGCTTACCACAGGCAAAAGCACAACGACAAATATCCCAACGATGAAGATTAAGACCATAAGTGCCGTTCGAAAAACGCTTCACACGGATGGGATAGAGGTGGCAGGAGATGGGTTTTTTGAAGGTGGTTTTGCCGTCACGATAGGCCTTTTCTATCGCACACAGCGTAAGACCATTTTCGCACACCGAGTAGGCACACTCAGCCTCATTGACGAGCGGAGTGCAGTAGTCGCCATCTTCATCGACATACATAAAGCCCTCACGTTCAATTACCTCCCTACCCTCAGGAGTCATATAGTCTTTGTAGTTATCCCACTCCTCTTCGAGCACATCGACTTCATCAATGTCGAGCGGAGCGCCTGCATTTCCCTCCACGCAGCACTCGCCCTTACACTCATCCAATGGACAGCAGAACTCCTCGGTAAGAATCTCTGTGGAGAGAATCTTATCGTCAATCTCTATCATTGATTGCCACATAGCGTATCCTCAATTACAAGGTTCAACACCTCGGTCATAGTCATTCCGGCAGCTCTAATCTGCTTTGGGACAATACTACCGCTGCTCATTCCGGGGATGGTGTTTATCTCAATAAGATAGGGCTCGCCCTCGGGAGTAACAATAAAATCGACCCTTGCAAGTCCTTTGCAACGACAAGCCTTATATGCTGCTACGGTCATCTGATTGAGCTTTTCAGCCACCTCTGGGGCGATGTCGGCCGGGGTAATTTCATCGCTCATTCCTGCGGTATATTTGGCCTCGTAGTCGAAAAATTCGTTCTTGGCCACGACCTCTGTTATGGGGAACAGATACTCCCTCTCGGCTGTAATAAGGATGCCACAGGCCATCTCACGACCCACAATACACTCCTCCACCAACACCTCGGGGCTTTCATCAAAAGCCTTAAATATAGCCTCTGGCAACTCCTCGGCGCTCTTCACCTTCGTCACACCACAGCTGCTACCACTTGCATTGGGCTTAACAAACAGTGGCAAACCCAATTCAGCCACAATAGCCTCGGGAGCAATCCAGTCCTCCTCACGCAGAAGCATACCTTTTGCCAAGCCCACACCCGTGTCAGCCACAGCCCTTTTGGTGGAAATCTTGTCAAAGGTAATCACCGACGAAACCATATCGCACGACGAGAATGGAATCTTCATCATCTCCAAGTAGCCTTGCAAGTGGCCATCCTCGCCCGGGGTACCGTGAATCATTATGTAGGCGTAGTCGAAATAGATGGTTTTATCAAAATCCAATGGGAGCGAAAAGTCGTTCAGGTCGATATAGAACTCCTGATCACCCTCACGATAGATAAAATTGCGACCACATACATCAATAAGCCACACATTGTAGCGTTCCTTATCGAAGGCCTCGGCTACCTGTGCGGCACTTTGGAGGGCAATCTCTCGCTCGGAAGAGTTGCCTCCTGCCAAAAGTGCAATGTTATATTTTCTCATTTCTCTTTCAAAACTATGGATTGTAGTAATCTTTGTGACGGAAGGCCAAAATATCCTCAATCATTTCGAGCCATTGTGCAGCCTCCTCGTTGGACGAATCGAGGCGCAAAACCGCTCCGAAGTGGTTTTTGGCAGGGCCAAACTCACTACGGGCAAAAGCCTCCTTGCCCAAAGCTAACTCTTTTTCAATATCTTGTTGCATATATAATTTGTGTTGTTTTATATATTGTCCTACTTTTTCGGGGAGCATAGACTTCCACTCCTCCCCTCTGGCAATAGCCTCTCTGACCTGTGTAGAGGAGATGTTTAGTCGTGGAGCTTCGGAGAGCATAACGAAAGGCTCGCCAAAACTATCGTGCTCATTGCGAGGATAAATCAGAATCTTATTCTCACTTACAAGCCTTGCCCCCTGGCGCCAAGTAGCAATCGTAGCGGCCACGTCGCCCCCCCCAAAAATAGCAAACTCTCGTTCGGGATAGAGCCTTCTTAGATGGTCAATCGTGCAGACCGTATAGGATGGACGTGGTAGCGAAAATTCCACATCACACACCTCTACTCCCGCTACCTCTTCAACAGCCTCTCGCACCATAGCCAAACGTGCTTGTTCGGGCGCAAGATCGGCCACTTTTTTATGAGGATTCTGGGGCGACACCACCATCCACACCTCGTCGGCAAACCCCTCACGCACAACATATTCAGCCACAGCAACGTGACCTTTATGTGGCGGATTAAACGAGCCGAAATAGAGTGCCGTAAGTCCCATATCTATTTTTAGCAAGCAATAAACTCTCCCACCACTTCGGCAACCCTCTCAACTGCCTCTTCGAGGTTGTCATTGACCACAACAACGTCAAACCTGTCGGCATACCCAAGCTCCTCGCCGGCCTTTGCCAAACGTTGCTCAATCTTTTCGGGAGAGTCGGTAGCCCTACCTACGAGCCTATTACGCAACTCCTCAATCGAGGGGGGCATAATAAATACGGAGAGCGCATCTTGGCCAAAAATATCTTTCAACCTCACGCCACCCTTAACATCCACATCAAACAAAATGGTGTGACCTTTGCTCCATATACGTTCCAACT
Source organism: Tidjanibacter sp. (assembly GCA_017630115.1). Taxonomy (GTDB): domain Bacteria; phylum Bacteroidota; class Bacteroidia; order Bacteroidales; family Rikenellaceae; genus Tidjanibacter. The sequence goes on from JAGBVY010000159.1 coordinate 5,908, forward strand.
CGCTACGCAGAGTGCCGTACTTCGTGCCGGCATAAACCTCCTCCCATTCGACAAAAGCATCCTCCTCAATTTTGCGGTCAAATTCCTCGGCCGAAAGGAAGTAGTAATCTTGCCCATTTTGCTCCACTCCACGAGGCTGGCGCGAAGTGGCCGAAACCGAAAATTCCAACCCCTCAATACTGCTCATCAGACGACGCACAATTGTGGTTTTGCCCGACCCCGAAGGAGCGGAAAAAATAATCAGCTTTCCCATTTACAATATATTGAGTACTTGTTCTTTAATCTTTTCTAGCTCATCCTTCATTTTAACTACAAGGATTTGCATTTCGGGGTCGTTGGCTTTCGAGCCCATAGTATTGATTTCACGTCCCATCTCTTGGGCCACAAATCCGAGTTTTCGGCCAACATTTTCCTCGCCGGCTGCCACCTCACGGAAGTAGGCACAATGTTTGTCGAGGCGCACTTTTTCCTCGGTAATATCGAGTTTTTCGAGATAGAAAATCATCTCCTGCTCCAAACGGTTGGCATCATAACCAACAGCCAATTGCGAGAGCTGATCGAGAATGCGCTGACGGATACTCTCCGTGCGACGAGCCTCATAGGGAATAACCTCCTGCTTGTAACCCTGAATCAAATCAACACGGTGGAGCAAATCGGCAATCAGCACCTCGCCCTCCTGAATACGGAACTCATTGTGGGCCGAAAGTGCCTCGTCAACAGCCTTTAAGAGAGCCTCGCCCTCCTCCTGACTGACTGCATCCATCTCGCTCGAAACCACATCGGGCATACGCATCACAGAAGCAAGCACTTGCGACTGCACATGGCTGCTTGCACCCAGTCCCGACGCAAGAGCCAAATTCATAAGTTGCTCGGAGTAGGCTTTGAAAAGTTCGGCATTGATACTCGCTGCCGAAGCGCCGGCGTTGGTGTTTTCGAGAGTAACAAACACATCCACCTTACCACGTTGAAGAGCCTTGGCTACACGGTTGCGAATCTCGTATTCGTACTGTCGATAGCGCGCAGGTAACTTAACCGAGAGGTCGAGTTGTTTGCCATTGAGCGAGCGGGTCTCGACGGTGATTTTGCGTTGTTGAGTGGTGATTTCGGACTTACCGAAACC
>JAGBVY010000016.1 GCA_017630115.1 Tidjanibacter sp.
ACCGTCAACCGACCTAAGTCAAAATAATTTTAATCCTCCTTGCGGAGTCTTTTAATTGCTCTGGCTCGGCATAGTCCACAAGTGGCCTCTGCTCTCGCTTATTCGCAATTTTCAATTTTACTTCGGTGCTTTGCGGTAGATGTAGGTGGCAATGATGGCAAAGAGTATGTTGGGTAGCCAGACCATCAATATGGCTAGCGCACCCTCACGACCCTTGGCAATCTCCTCAAATACACGTCCCAACATAATGTATGTAAAGCACAAAATCACTCCAATACCAATGTTCACTCCCGTGCCACTACGCATCTTACGCGCCGAGAGCGACACACCTATAACCGTCAGGATAAACACCGAAATGGGGTACGAATAGCGCTTCTGACGCTCCACCTCAAATATACCAATCATATCCGAGCCTTTGGCCTTCTGCTGCTCAATGAAGGTGTTTAGCTCGTCAATCTTCATTGTCGTAATGAGATTCTCCACCTTGCCCAACTCCTGCTTGGAGAGGTTGATGAGGGTGTCGAGCTTGCTCTTGTGCAGCTCGAAAATATCGTCCTCGCCAATGAATTTGTGGGTGGCATATTTGGGCGCTTGCCAGTGGCCAGTCTCCTCGTTGTAGGTCACCTCGCTCGCTTCGAGCGACTCCACCACCGAGCTACCCTCAAAGCGCTCGATGGTCATAAACGAGGCCTTGTTGGTCGAGGGGTTGAAGTTGCGGATGTAGGCAAATACTCCCGGCTCAATCTGGCGGAAGATGTGGGGCTCATACTGCACCCTGCGGTTTTTGCGTAGGAACTGGGCCTCAAACTCCACCCTCTTGCTATTGGCCGAGGGGATAACTTCGAGGTTTAGGAAGAGCGAAATGCCCGTAATGAGCATTGCCGAGAGGAAGTAGGGCCACAAGAGGCGGCGGAAGCTCACTCCACTGGCTTGTATGGCAGTAATCTCGGTGCGGCCGGCCATCTGAGATGTGAAGAAAATCACCGCAATGAAGGTGAAAAGACCGCAGAAAAGGTTGATGAAATAGGGTATGAAATTGATGTAGTAGCCGAATATAATCTCCTTCAAGGGGGCTTTCATCTCGATAAAGTCGTCGATTTTCTCCACCGCATCGAACACCACTACAATGATGATAATCAGTGCAATGGCCAAGAAGAATGTGCCCAGAAATTTGCGTGTGATGTAGCTGTCGAGGATTTTGAACCCCGGCCACCAGCTTCTAAGGTTTTTCTCTTCGAGTCTGTAATCTCCCATTGTGGTTCTTTGCTATGCAAAGCGTGTTAGAAACTACAAAGATAGTAAAAAAATGAAAATGGAGAATTGAAAATTGAAAATTAAGAGAGAGGGTGGGGAAATTAGCGAAGGGAGGGAGTCGGGGAAATCTAGGGCCTATAAACCCATAACCCCCATAAGCCCCATAAGCCTTAGGGCCCTTAAAGACTTAGGTCGGTAGTCGGTAGACGGTAGACGTCTTTTGACTTAGGTCGGTAGTCGGTAGTCGGTAGACGGTCGTCGTTTTTTTGCCTCAGGTCGTTAGACGTTAGACGTTAGACAAAAAAGAACGCTGATCAGCGTTCTTTTTGTTTACAATCGTCGTGCGAGTTTTACTACCATCTGCTCCTTCCACGGTGTGAAGTCGCCGGCGATGATATGTTTGCGAGCCTCGCCAACGAGCCACAAGTAGAAGGCAACATTGTGCAACGAGGCTATCTGTGCGGCCATCATCTCGCCTGCAATGTTGAGGTGGCGTAGGTAGGCCTTGGAGTAGAGCCTATCGACAAAACTTGCGCCGTTGGGGTCAATGGGCGAGAAGTCGTCTTTCCACTTCTCGTTGCGGATGTTGATTATACCCTCCGAGGTGAAGAGCATACCGTTGCGGCCATTGCGGGTGGGCATAACGCAGTCGAACATATCCACTCCTCGTGCTATGCCTTCGAGGATGTTGATGGGTGTACCCACCCCCATAAGGTAGCGTGGACGGTCGGTTGGCAAGATGGCATTGACCACCTCAATCATCTCATACATAACCGGAGCGGGTTCGCCAACTGCCAGACCACCAATGGCATAGCCGTCGGCATCGTACTGCTGCACAAACTCGGCAGCCGAAGCCCTCAGGTCGGGGAAGGTGCAACCCTGCACAATGGGGAATAGCGACTGATGATAGCCATACTTAGGCGCAGTACGCTCATACTGATTGAAACACCTATCGAGCCAACGCTGGGTCATAGCCAACGAACGGGCAGCGTAGGTGTAGCTGCTGTTGCCGTCGGGGCACTCGTCGAAGGCCATCATAATGTCGGCGCCGATGGTGCGCTCGGTGTCGATGACATTCTCGGGGGTGAAGATATGTTTCGAGCCGTCGATATGGCTGCTGAAATGGACTCCCTCCTCGGTGATTTTGCGACGTGCGGCTAGCGAAAATACCTGAAAGCCACCACTGTCGGTAAGCATTGGACGATCCCAAGTGCTGAAACGATGCACACCTCCGGCCTTCTCAATTATCTCCATTCCGGGGCGGAGGTAGAGGTGGTAGGTGTTGGCCAAGATAATCTGTGCCTTCACGTCGTCCCTGAGGTCGCGGTGGAAGATGCCTTTGACCGTCGCAGCGGTACCTACGGGCATAAAAATGGGGGTTTCGATTGTGCCGTGAGCAGTCTCTATGAGGCCTGCTCGGGCGTTGCTCTGGTGGTCGTTGTGTTGTAGTGTAAATTTCATAGTGGTGCAAAGGTAAGGATTTTCCAAAAAAATGAGTAACTTTGCTATCTATATTTGAATCTAATGGATAAACAGATACTTTTTGAAGGTTTTTTTAGGGAGGGATGCACCACTTTTTCCATTGTTGTACTCTCTCTTTTGGGGACAATGCTGATTGTTCAGCTCTGCTACTACATTGTGGTCTATGGTCGCATCTGTAAATATCGCAATCCAGCTCCCTCGCCTGAGGCTGAGCAGTTGGGACTCTCGGTTATCATACCGCTCTACGATGCCGATCACGGCTTTTTGCAGGAACGACTGCCTCTGTTTCTCTCGCAGAAGAAGAACAACTATGAGGTTGTTGTTGTGGATGTTACGGGTGATGTTGAGGTGCGCGAACAGCTAGAACTTATGCGTATTGCCGCAGGTGACCGTCTTACCACAACAAAGTTGGCCGCCGACCCTCTCTTCCCCATATCGACCAAGATGGCTCTGAATGTGGGCATTAAGGCTGCCCGCTACGACAACGTGCTCTTCACGCTGCCCGACTGCTCTCCTCGCTCGGAGCGCTGGGCCGAGGTTATGGCTCGTGCCTTTGTGGGCCACGACGTGGTCTTGGGTTATGCCTCCATTGCTCCGGCTAAGGGTGTGTGGAACAAGCTGATAAGGTGTGCCAATATGGCTCTGTCGGTTAGGTGGCTCTCGGCTATGGCAGCCCGTAGGCCCTATCGTGGTACGCTCTGCAACTTGGGCTTCACTAAGAGTGCCTATTTCGGTGCGCGCGGATTCAACCACCTGAATCTCAATATGGGCGAGGACGACCTCTTTGTGATGAAGATTGCCGGCCGCGACAATACTATGGCAACAATGGGTGGTTCGGCCACCATCGACCAGAAGGCGTGGGGAGGACTCGACTGGTGGTTGCCACGTCGCTTGCGCCTATCCTATCCCTACCGATTCTACCCCGCGAGAGTCAAGTGGTCGGTTTCGGTGGAGTTGTGGTCGAGGGCTTTGTTTTTTGGCTCTGCGATAGTTGTGGCAACGCTTTTGCCACTCTATGCTAAGATATTGGCAGGGGTGTTGCTCGTTGTGCGCTTTGTGGCGGTGTGGTGGCGTATGAAACGCCTCTCGCGTCGCCTCTCGGAACGCCATCTGCTTGCAGCCTACTGGCTCTACGATCTTGTCGCCCCTGCGGCGGAGGCTGTGTTGGCCATAAGGCGACGTATGATTCCTAAGTATAAGTGGAGATAGAAAAATATATAATTCTTTCCGACGCGCAACTTGTAACCTTTGCGCTCGACGGCGACACGGTGGCTTTTGAGACCCTCTTCAAACGCTACCGTGAGGAGATTTATGGCCTCTGCCTCCAACGCACTATGGGCAATCGTGGCGATGCCGACGACTTGGTGCAGGAGACTTTTGTGAAGGTCTATCTCAACTTGGCCAAGTACGACCCCAAGTTCACCTTCGGACAATGGATTTATACCATTGCCCGCAACACTTTCATCGACTATGTGCGTCGCAAACGTGACGATGTGCCTATTGAGTCGTTGGGCGGAGGAGTGCCCTCTGTTGCCCCTGTATTTGACGAGACGCCCGACCAATGTATCATCCGCGAGCAACACTCCTTGCAGTTGGAACGCTGTATGGCCTCCCTGCCAGAGAAGTACCGCCAGATGGCCCAGATGAGGTTTATCGACGAGTTGAGCTACGAGGAAATAGCTCTGAAACTCGACCTTCCGCTCGGCACGGTTAAGACGCAGATTCATCGCGCCCGCGAGAGGTTGTGCCGACTGATTGTGGAGAACGAATAACCCTCGTGAAGAAAGAAGATAATTTTTGCAAACAACAGCTAATTGGATATGACACAGACAACTAAACCCAAATCGACATCCACCCCTAAGAGGAGCGCTTCTGCTCCCAAGCAGGGTAAAGTGACAGCTCAGTCGGCACCCGAGCGTGGTGTGTGGCGCACTCTGCTACGCAATGCAGTTTTGGCCGTCAGCCTGTTGGTGATAATACTCATTGTGGCCCACCTGCTGCTGGGTGTTATCACACGCCACGGACGCAACAAGGATGTGCCCAACTTCATCGGCGCAACCGTCGAGGAGGCCGAGAGTATGGCTCGCAAGGGTAGGCTCGAAATCATCGTAAACGACTCGCTATATGTACCCCTCTATGCTGGTGGAGTGATTCTCGAACAGCGCCCCTCGGCAGGCAAGGATAAGGTTAAGAGTGGGCGCAAGATATATGTCACCATCAACGCCTCACGCCAGCGTACTGTCGAAGTCCCCTATGTGGCGGGCTACTCGTTGCGTCAGGCCAAGAGCAACTTGCTTGTGGCAGGACTCGAAATTGCTCGCTTGGAGTATGTCGATGATATCGCCAACAACTATGTTATAGCCCAGAGGCTCTACGGCAAAGAGATTAAGGCCGACTCGGTTGTTATGGCCCCCGTAGGCTCTAAGATAACACTCGTTGTGGGTGGCAATAGTAGCCACACCGAGGTGGTGCCTGACCTTACGGGAATGACCCTCCGCGAGGTGAAGAGTACGCTCTGGGACTTGGGCCTTAATGTGGGTGCTGTGGAGTATAGCGGCACTCTCGATATCGCCGAGCAAAATGCTGCCCGTGTCTATATCCAATCGCCTGTGGCCGAGAGTGTTGTGGAGCAGGGTAGGGATGTTTCCGTAAGGCTCCGTCTGCCCGACGAGGAGGATAAGTAGTTCTATCAGCCCAGAGTATATACTATGAAATCACGAGAATTTGACCGCCCAATGATTGCCGACGACCCCTTTGTGGAGGATGCCGAGCGCGAGGACGAGGAGGGCGAAGAACTCTACGAACATTTCGCTATTGTGGTCGATAAGGGCCAGTCGCTGATGCGTATTGACCGCTATCTCGCCACCCATATGGAGGCCTGCTCGCGTAGCCGTATTCAGGCTGCGGCCGATTGTGGCAATATCTTGGTCGATGGTAAGGCTGTAAAGTCGAGCTACAAGGTCAAGCCTTTGGAACGCATCGCGGTGGTTATGCCCTATCCCAAGCGCGATACCACACTCATACCACAGGATATTCCAATAGAGATTGTCTATGAGGACGACCAGTTGCTGGTGGTCAATAAGAGGGCCGGTATGGTTGTTCACCCGGGTCACGGCAACTGGGATGGCACACTAGTCAATGCATTGGCCTACCACCTGAGGGCTACGGAGCTATTTCAGGAGGGGAGTGGCGACATCCGCGCCGGATTGGTACACCGCATCGATAAAAACACTTCGGGCCTGCTTGTTGTGGCCAAAACAGAGTATGCCCACGCCTTCTTGGCCCACCAATTCTTCGAGCACACCATCACCCGTCGCTACTTGGCACTCGTGTGGGGCAACTTCGACGAGGATGAGGGTACGGTTGTGGCCCACGTTGGCCGAAGCAAGAGTGACCCAATGAATATGGCTGCCTACCCCAATGGCGACTACGGCAAGCACGCCGTAACCCACTATAAGGTGCTCAAACGCTACGGCTACGTTACCCTGATTGAGTGTCGCCTCGAAACGGGTCGTACCCACCAGATTCGTGTCCATATGCAACACATCGGCCACCCGCTCTTCAATGATGAGCGCTATGGTGGCGACCGCATATTGAAAGGAACGACATTTAGTAAGTATAAGCAGTTTGTTGAAAATTGTTTTGCCCTTATGCCCCGCCACGCGCTCCACGCACGTTGCTTGGGCTTTATCCATCCCACCACCAAGCAGGAACTCTACCTCGACTCGCCTCTGCCCGAGGATTTTAGAGCGGTGTTGGATAAGTGGGATAGTTATGCGGTCGCAACATCTAACGACTAACGTCAAACGTCTGACGACCTAATGCAAACATAAAACTCGGGTATTAAAAAAGATACCCGAGTTTTTTTACAGGGGTAGCAAGGGTCACAAGGGTTACAAGGGTGTCTTTCGCTCCACAACCACACCTCCCCTATGTCAGGGGAGGTGTCGTGCAAGCGACGGAGAGGTTAGTTGCGCCTTTGGCGCAGAGCTGACCGCTGACTGCTTACTGCTGATTGCTGGGAGAACTGAGAGAACTGGGAGGACTGGGAGAACTAAGAAGCCCCAGTAAACCCAGTAAACCCAGTGAACCCAGTGAACCCAGCATATAGGGCATATAGGGCATATAGGGCATATAGGGCATATAGGGCATATCCCCTAACCTCCCCAAATAATTTTCAATTTTCAATTAAAAAACTCGGGTATCGTTTTTGATACCCGAGTTTTTATTTGTCTATCCGAGGTAGGATTTCAGTAGTTTGCTACGGCTGCTGTGGCGCAGGCGGCGGATGGCCTTCTCCTTAATCTGGCGCACGCGCTCACGCGTAAGGCCAAACTTTTCGCCAATCTCTTCGAGCGTCATCTCCGAGCAACCAATGCCAAAGAACGACTTGATGATGTCCTTTTCGCGATCGGTAAGGGTGTCCAAAGCACGATCTACCTCAGTGGCCAGCGACTCGTTGATAAGACCCCTGTCGGCATTGGGCGAATCGGCATTGACCAGCACATCCAAGAGGTTGTTGTCCTCGCCGTCGGCAAAGGGAGCATCCACCGAGACGTGGCGGCCCGAAACACGCAGTGTGTCGGAAACTTTCTCCTTGGGCAGATTGAGCATATCGGCAAGCTCCTCGGGCGAGGGGGTGCGCTCGTTCTCCTGCTCGAAGCGACCAAAGGCCTTGTTGATTTTATTCAGCGAGCCCACCTGATTCAGAGGCAGACGTACAATACGCGACTGCTCGGCCAGAGCTTGGAGAATCGACTGACGAATCCACCATACAGCATAGGAGATGAACTTGAAACCACGAGTCTCATCGAACTTCTCGGCAGCTTTGATAAGGCCCAAGTTACCCTCGTTGATAAGGTCGGGCAACGAAAGGCCCTGATTCTGATACTGCTTGGCTACCGACACCACAAACCTAAGGTTGGCCTTGGTGAGTTTTTCGAGTGCCTCTTGGTCGCCTTTGCGGATGCGTTGGGCAAGTTCTACCTCCTCCTCAACGGTAATCAGTTCCTCCTTGCCAATCTCCTGCAAATACTTATCAAGCGACGCACTCTCGCGGTTGGTAATTGATTTTGTAATCTTTAACTGTCTCATCTCTACTAATAATTCTTCTTATCTGTTATCTTTCTTTTTGCCTATTGTCTCCATTTTTGCGGTTGGAGTAGCGGAAGCGACAGTTAGCCATTACCTATTTATATTATATAAGCCCTTCGCGTCGTTGGAACTTATACCTATAAACTAATCTCTCTATGATTGGCCCTGCTTGGCTCTACTCCACCAGCGAGTAGCTTGCGGCTCTGCCTGTTGAGGGGTAGATGCCGTCGATGGAGCTAATTTTCTCGCCCACCTTGCCACTTGCAAACTCCCTCTCCAACTCGGCTACGCTCTCGACGGCCACCTCGTTGATGTGAGTAATCACAAATCCGGGTCTTACGCGCGCCTTGGCCAAAAATCCGCCCTCTCTTACTGCCACTACCTTAACACCACCCTTGATGCCAAGCTGTCGGGCTACGTTGTTGCTGATGTCGGCCAATTCGCCACCCAGAGAGTTGAGCGAGGCGAGCTCCTCTTTGCTCACAGGCTCTGTCTTTCCGGCTTTATTACGCAGAGTTACCTCAAAAGGTTTCACTTTGCCATCTCTTTTTACCGAAATTTTTATTTTGCTGCCGGGTCGGTGTTTGGCGATAATCTCGCTCAGAGTTGCCGAGGAGTCAATTTTCACCCCGTCAATGTCGAGTATGATGTCGTTCTTCTCTATGCCGGCAGCCTCGGCAGCGCCTCCCGGAGTAACCTCGGCCACCCACGCGCCACCAATCTCGCCTATGCCAAGTTCTTTGCCCTGCTGCTCAATAAACTCGGCGTCGATGGGCCTAAACTGCACACCCAGCAGAGCGCGTTGCACAACGCCATACTCCTTCAAATCCACAACAACTTTCTTTACAATGCTGCTCGGTACGGCAAACGAGTAGCCAATGTAACTACCTGTCTGCGATTGGATTAGGGTGTTGATGCCCACCAACTCGCCTGCTGTATTGACCAGTGCGCCACCGCTATTGCCCGGATTGACGGCTGCGTCGGTCTGGATGAACGACTCGATGCTATACTGCGAGGGTATGGCTCCGAGGTTGCGTGCCTTGGCGCTGACAATACCTGCCGTAATGGTCGATTGGAGGTCGAAGGGAGAGCCTATGGCCAGCACCCACTCGCCCAAGCGGAGGTCGTCCGACGAGCCAAATTTGAGGTAGGGGAACTCCTTGCCCTCGATTTTCAGCAGAGCCACATCGGTGGTGGGGTCGGTGCCTACGATGGATGCCTCGAAGGAGCGGCCGTCGTAGAGCTTGACCTTCACCTTTGTGGCCTTCTCAACAACGTGGTTGTTGGTCACAATGTAGCCGTCAGAGGTGATAAGAACACCGCTGCCGCCAGCCTTGGCCTCGCGTGTGGAGGGTGCGCCATAGCCCTGAGGTATGCCGAAAAATTGGAGGAAGGGGTCAAACGAGGGCTGACCTTTGACGGTCATCATCACCTCGATATTCACCACCGCCTGCACAGCATTCTCGGCAGCATACGTCAGGTCGGGATAGCGCTCCTTGGAGTAGCTCATAAAGTGGTTGAGTCCTCCCTCAGCTTCGCCCAAGGTGGCAGAGGAGGAGGATTCAGTGGGGCTGGTGGTTTGCTCTTGGGATGTGGTGTTGTGGAGTTTAACTACGGCAGAAGCGCTCACGGCTCCCACCAATGCAGCACCCAGAAGAGTGCCACAAATAACAATCGCCTGTCTGTTCATAATAATATACTACTAAAAAAATAAATTCCAGTTTTCTAATAAGTAGAGGCGAATTGTTGCATAGGCATTCTGTTTGGTTTTGTTGTTTGTCTTTTCTGTTGCGAAAGAATAACGACCCTCTTTGGGGCTTTATTGCTTAAATCGCAAGAAAATTATTATATTTGCCCACTAAACCGAATAACAACATAGATAGAAGTATGTTTGAGAATTTATCCGAGAAGTTAGAGAGGTCTTTCAAAATCCTCAAAGGTGAGGGTAAGATTACCGAGATAAACGTTGCTGAGACACTTAAAGAGATTCGTCGCGCACTGATTGATGCCGACGTAAACTACAAGGTGGCCAAAACCTTCACCGACGAGGTGAAACAGAAGGCTCTGGGTGCCAATGTGCTGACAGCCGTAAAGCCCGGTCAGATGATGACCAAGATTGTGCGTGACGAGTTGGCTGCTCTTATGGGCGGCACAGCCACCGACATCACCCTCACAGGCCACCCCGCAGTGGTGCTGATTGCAGGTTTGCAGGGCTCGGGTAAGACTACTTTCTCGGGCAAGTTGGCCAAGATGCTCCGCGAGAAGCGTGGTCGCAGCGTGCTGCTGGTGGCTGGCGACGTCTATCGTCCTGCTGCTATCGACCAGTTGAAAATCCTCGGCGAGCAGGTGGGCGTGGAGGTCTATACCGAAGAGGGCAATATGAACCCCGTCGAGATTGCCGAGAACGCCATTAAGTATGCCCGCAGCAAGAGTATCCAAACGGTGATTGTCGATACGGCTGGTCGCTTGGCTGTCGATGAGCAGATGATGCAGGAGATTGAGGCTGTGAAGGCGGCTGTGAAGCCCTCCGAGACGCTCTTTGTTGTCGATGCAATGACTGGTCAGGATGCAGTAAATACAGCTCGTGAGTTTGACCAGAGGCTCGATTTCGACGGCGTTGTACTCACTAAGCTCGATGGCGATACCCGTGGTGGTGCTGCCATATCCATCCGCTCCGTGGTGAATAAACCTCTGAAATTCATCTCCTCGGGCGAGAAAATGGACGCACTCCAAACCTTCCACCCCGAACGTATGGCCGACCGTATCCTCGGTATGGGCGATGTTGTGTCGCTTGTAGAGAGGGCTCAGGAGCAGTTCAGCGAGGAGGAGGAACGCAGATTGAAGAAGAAAATCTACAAAAATGAGTTCAACTTCAACGACTTTATTGAGCAGATAGGCCAGATTAAGAAGATGGGCTCTATGCGCGACCTTATGGGTATGATTCCCGGTATGGATAAGGCCCTGAGGGGAGTGGATATTTCCGACGACGTCTTCAAGCAGGTGGAGGTAATCATCGGCTCAATGACTCCCGCAGAGAGGGAGCACCCCGAGATTATCAACCCCTCACGCAAAGCCCGCATTGCGGCAGGTAGTGGTACAACCTTGCAGGATGTCAATCGTCTTTTGAAACAGTTTGAAGATATGCGAAAGGTTATGAAAATGGCCGCCGGAGCAGGCAATAAGCGAATGCCGATGCGTGGAATGCCTATGATGCCGAAGCGTCGCCGATAATTTTCGAGCGCGCCTTGCGGTCGATTTTCGCACCAAACGTCAGAGAGCGAGTTCCTCACTTACGCCAAGTAAGCTGCGGACTCGCTCCTTTGTTTGGCACGAAACTCGCCTCACAAATCGCACTCGACCCTCTCTCGACCCAGTAAACTGCGGATCCACCTTCTTGCTTGGCACAAAAATCCCTCCACAAAACCCAACCGCAGGACAAGTCCTGTTTTGTGAGGGTGGTGCTCCCGACCGAGTGTTCGATCCACAATCACTCCTCCCCTATGTCAGGGGAGGTGTCGCGCAAGCGACGGAGAGGTTAGTTGCGCCTTTGGCGCAGAGCTGACCGCTGACTGCTGACTGCTGACTGCTGACT
>JAGBVY010000160.1 GCA_017630115.1 Tidjanibacter sp.
GGGAATAGTAAGCGAAGTCAGCGCAAGACCTGCCAATGCATTGTTCTGGATGGTCTCCACTTTGTTCAAATCGAGCGATGTAATACTGCTGCCGGCAAACATGTGGGGCGAAAGAGTCTTCACTTGCTCACCCAGAGTGATGCTTGCAAGAGTGGGCATACCACCAAACAGACCCTCGCTGTTGGTATCAACCCCAGTTTGAGTTTGTACAATCTCGCGATTGAGCACCAAAGTGGTAAGTACATTGTTGTCTTGGAAGAGGTTTTCAGCCTCGCCGTCGGTGTCATAGCCCATAGTCAAAGCCATACCGGTAGGGCTCTCCTCGAAGGTAACTTTTGTAAGACTTGTACACTCGTGGAATACGTCGTTGCCAATAGTATTCACCGAGCCGGGGATTACGATTTCAGTGATGGCGGCATCGGCAAACATATTGTTCGACAGACTCTTAACCTGCTCGCCCAGAGTCACCGTAGTAAGTGTGGTCTTACCACCAAACAGACCCTCAGGGTCGTCATTGGGATTGCCGAACTTGTAATCAATATCACGGTTGAGGCTAACAGTTACCAGAGGGCAGCTATAAAATGGACCATCGTCGTCGTTTGCATCATAGAAGCCCATAGCAAGAGGCGAACCATCGGCGCTGGGCTCGAAGGTTACAGTAGTCAGCATATCACAGCCCTCAAAGACATTATTGCCAACGGAGGTTAGGGTTCCGGGGAAGACAATCTCCTGAATGGGAAGATAGTTGAACATCTTATTCGAGAGGCTCTTCACCTGAGGACCGATGACTACGGAAACAGTGCCCACACTCTCGAAATTTTTGTGATAGAACATACCCTCATCTACCTCGGTGGGGTTGTATGGGTCACCATCTTCATCTACGTAGTTAAGCTCACGGTTGAGGTTGATAGTGGTCAGTTTGGTGTCGTAGAAGGGGCCCCACTCATAGCCATAAGACATATGGCAGATATTCAAAGGGGTCTTGGTTGCACTGGGCAAGAAGGTAACCGACTCCAACTCGGCGCAATCGTAGAAGGCATTTACATTGATATTGGCCATACTACCGGGGATGGTAATCTCGCGGAGGGCGGAACCTTCAAATGCACTCTCCTCAATGGTAATAACACCCTCGGGCATAGTGATGGTTGCAACATTGCAATCCTCAAACGCAAACTTCTTAATAGTGGTCAGAGGGGTCGTAAACTCAATTACAAACTGACCAAGAGTAGCATCCCAACTCTGGGTGTAGTCATCGGTATTGAATGCGCCTTTGGAGAAGCTCAATGGCTCTTTGTTCTCATCCGAGCGAGTGTACCAGAGTTTGGTTGCAGCAGGGGCGTTGCAAACAAATCTCAGAGCTGCCATTGGTTTTACAATGTTGCGCTCGATGGCAATCTCTTTGGAGGCCTGCTTAGTGTAGGTGTTGCCATAGATGTCATCCACAGTGATTTTAATACCGTCGGTGAATGTCACAGGAGGCAAGCAGAACCAAAACTCGGTAGCGTTCTCAGCATTCTTGCCAAGACTCACACCCTCGCCACAATCCAAAACGACAGAGGTCGAAGCATCCTCGGCCATAGTGATAACAGGGGCAGCCTCCGAATCGGCCATAACTACTGCACTACCGGCAATCTTATCAACGCCACTAACCGACGAGAGAGTGATTCTCTTAACACTTGTCACCTGACCATTGGTATCCTCGCCATAGAGTTTGATTACAAGATAACCACAAGCATTGCGGAAATAGAGGTCGGCATCCATATTGCTCTCGCCCGAAGCAACCATAATGTTGGCATCCCTTCCGAATGATTTTTCGCCATACTTCTGAGTGGTGGGGTAGTTCAGATTTATCATATCCACACCTTTCTCGGCGTCATATACGACAGTGATATTCTCGTTGTAGGGGAATACAGCCTTTGAGCTAAAAATCAGAGCGCCATTAGTGCCAACAACCTGACCATCCTTATTGACGTTCTTGTTCAACTCAACCGACTCGCCGCCATCCTCGCCTTGGTAGGAGTACTTCACATTGTGCATATTGCCGGAGAAGTAGGAGATAGCGTCGCCATTGTGCCAAAGAACTTTGTTGCCTTGCAAATATGTACGGGTTGCAGCACCGTCCTGCTCAGCTGCCATAGATACTCGGATAACTTCGGGAAGCTCGCCGATTTCCACTACGGTGTTATCCTCCTGACCGGCATCAGGCAGCATCTCATCTTGATTCCTATCGCATCCGCAAAGGAGTACGATTACAGACAAAAAATAAAATAATCTCTTCATAATAAGTTTAGTTATCCCAGTCCTCTTCGGTGCCAAATTCTACATCTTCGGTTTTAATACTACCAGCAATTCCTTGCTCTACTTCTACTACGACCACCTCAATACGAGGCGACTCATAGGGATTTGATTGAAATAATTTTTTGCTCATAAAACGAATTGAATTTATTGAATAATAATATACTCTTATATTTATAAATAGCCCGCAAAATTACCTTATGACTCAAAAACCTTCAAATAATCAAATCCTACATTTTGGTTTACATCATCTATGAATATGTCAAAAAATGGCAAATGTAAACCAAAATGTAAACCGACTGATTGGGACAGCAACCCGAAATTTGTATAATTTTGTGGCCGATATAAACAACCCGACTACCGTCTATTTACGGTCAATCTACAAAATAGAACAAGACAATGAGCCAAATTTGGAGGAGCAAGAGAGTAGTACTACTCCACATCTTTATTCTTATATGTACTGTTTGCTTTGCCAACGACAATCTCTACAAGAGGGCCAGAGCGCTACAACGCGAAGGAAAATTCGACGAGGCTATCGAGTCTTTTGAGGAGTATCTGTCGCAGCCCATAAGAGAGAATCAGCTCTCCGACTACCAGGTCGCCCTCCACACCGATGCGCTGGTGCAACTGATGAACACCTTTCAGAGCAAGGGAGAGCCAGAGGGGTGCATCGTAGCCCTCAAAGAGCTATTCAACACGGCCCCCGCATTGCAGAACGACTTTTTGAGGGACTACTACTCGGTGTTGGGCTACGCCCTTTCGCGCACCGAGCAAATGGATGAGGCCGAGGCCACAATGTTGAAAGCATTTACAATCCCACTTCATCGTGCCACTCCCGAGCGCTACTTCCGCGACTATGCTTATGCGGCGGCCGTCTTTTACAGCAACCCCAACTATCAAAAAGAGGTGGTAGAGTGGTGTCAGGAGGCGTTGGTGCAAGCCGAGTTGTGCAACAACACCTCTGGCAAACAGTGGGTTTTGGCTATGTTGGGTTCGTTCTACAAGCGACACGGCCTCATCGGCGAAGCCTTGGAACTATCGCAGCAAAGCAAAAAGGAGGCACAAGAGAGGGGCGACGAATTGGGTGTGCTGAATAGTCTGCACACTCTGGTTGACCTATTTATATATTGGGGTGTGCCCGAATATGCCGACGTCTATGCCGAAGAGGCCATCCGAGTGGAGAGAAATATGAGCGCACAGAATCCGATGATTTCTGCTCAGACCTATATTAACAAGGGGCGAGTACAGCTTCATCTCGGAGCTACCGACTCTATTGCCTACTACATCGAAAAGGCACGCGCGCTTTGCCAACATCTGCCCTACAATAGCGGTATGGTAGATGTCAATCTCCTCTGTGGCACCTATTTGACCGAGAGAGGCGATGAGTCCGTGCAGAGGGGTATTGAAGAGTTGGAGTGTGTAACAAGGCAAGCTACGGCAGCCAATAGAGCAAAAGCCTATCACCAGTTGGCGCAAACCTATTTGAGGATGGGAAAGGGTAAATTGGCGGAGGTTATGTTGGATAGTATGCACACACTTCTGACCCCGCAAGAGTATCCATTGTTTGTCAATATAGATTATCGTCCGATTTTGGAGTACTATCAAAAAATCGGCAATAGGCATAAGGCCAACCAATATGCCGAACTGATGCTCAAAGAGCAGCAACTATTCAAGCAGAAAAAGCTGATATTCAACCTAATAAAAGCCACCGTCGAACAGCATACCGAGCAGCAAAGACAGGAATTAAAGATTATCCAACTGAAACAGACCAACCAACAGCTCGTATTCCTTATCTCAATTATCATCTCTATTGTCACCATTGCTGCCATTGTTTTGCGTCTTTACAAGCAGAAGAGGTTGCATCAGATTCAGATTCAACAGACCAACGACAAGTTTGCCTTATTGGTCCAGAAACTCAATCAATCCAACAGCGAAAAAGAGAAGATAACACAAGAGATATGTGAGTTGCTCAACGACAAGGACAAACGCCAAGAGTTGGAGACCATAACCCCCTCTATGCTCCAAAAGGGAGGAGAATCGAAGTTCCGTCAGTGTTTCGAGCTGATGTATCCGCTATTTCTGCCTCGACTTCGCGAGCGAGTGCCCTCCATTACTCGTCGTGAGGAGCTGTTGTCGATGCTCGTTGTCTTGAAACAAGACAACAAGGAGATAGCCGAACTATTGGCCATAGCCCCACGAAGTGTCTTGATGCTTCGCCATCGCTTCCGCCAGAAAATAGGTCTAACCACCGACAACTCGCTCGAAAACTTCATCGAAGAGATTTTAATGTTGCCCAACAGTCCACACAAGGCAACTCCTGCCGAGCCTAACCCTCCAACGGGAACTGCAAAATAAATCCTAAGGAAGCCATAGCCTTTATTTGTTAGATATAGAGATATTCGGGAGTGTGGGTTTGACAAAAATTTCTACCTTTGTAGCTCAATAGTCACACACAAACCACACAACCCTATGAAACGACCACTTACATTGGCTCTAAGCCTTCTCTGCTACGCCTCGCTACTATGTGCGGGCGAGATAAAACCCGTAACAGGCACATTTATCAACCTCGCCTACCAAGACGTACGCAACCGATACACCAATCCTGCGGGGGTCGATATGACCAGCCCCGAACTTTGGGCCGCCAAGGTGGCCGAGATGAGCGATATGGGTATGGAGTATCTCATATTTATGGCTGTGGCCAACGACGGTCAGGCCTTCTACCCCTCACGCCTTATGCCCCACCACTACCCTGCCGGACGCAAGAGCCCCGTGGAGGCTATTATGGATGCTGCCGCCGAGAGAGGAATGAAGGTATTTATGAGCACCGGCTGGGCCGAAAACCAAGACGACAACCTACGCATACCCCGCATCAAGCAGCGCCAGATGGATATGATGGTCGAGCTGGCCGAGCTATTTGGCACACACAAAGCCTTCTATGGATGGTATTTGCCTGTGGAGGATTGCTTAGGCCCGGTGCTGACCGACTATGCTGTGGAGGCTGTCAATGCCCTCACCGAGCGTGCCCGCGAACTTACCCCCGAGGCCAAGATACTCATCTCGCCCTACGGCATATTCAACTCCGACTTTTCGCACCCCAACTACGCACGTCAAATTGGTCGTCTGAAAGTGGACATCATCGCCTACCAAGACGAAGTGGGTTGCGTCAGGGAGCGCTTTCCCCTACCCCGCTTGCGCGAGAATTGGCAGAAGCTTGCCGCCATACACTCCACTCTCCCCATTGAGATGTGGGCCAACTGCGAGAATTTCACTTGGGAGCGTGGCACCAACGACCGCACCTCTGCACTCATCCCCGCCGCGCCCGAGAGGTTTAGGGCACAGTTGGAGGTAGCCAGCGAGGCAGGTGTGGAGCGCATCGTATCGTTTATGATGTGCGGCATTTTCGACCCCAAAAATTCCCCCTATTCCCTCGGACAGCCCGACTTAGCCAATAGGGCCGCAAGTGAGTATATGAGTTGGGCCAAAGAACGCAACTCGCTGAGGGTCAAGGCAGAGCAGTGCCTCGCCATTAGCCACTGCTCCGAGCCACAACTGGTGGATGGCGTTGTAGCCAACGAGGATAGTGGTCACAATGGATGGATAGCACTCCCCAAAGGCGAGCACTCTTTTGAGATGGAATTGGCCGAGGCAAGCGACAACATAACCCTCCACTTGGGTGCGCTCAACTATATGCCCGAGGGGATAGGCTTGCCCGAGCGAATTGCACTCTACGGCTCTGCCGACGGCACCAGTTACACACTGCTGAGTGTGATACAACCCTACGCTTGGCCCAACAATCGCCACGACGCGTGGGTTAAGGAGCTACGATTGGAACACAAGGCCGAGAGGATAAAAAATCTGAAAATAGTCCTTAGCTGCCCCTCTAAGTGCTACATCGACGAGCTGCGATTAAGTGGTGGCACAGCAGAGTAAATCGGCCACTTGCTCTACTTCACAAAAGTCCAACACCCCACCACAACACCCCTTAGACCAACGTCGAGGGGTGTTTTAGTTTGACATACGGCTGTCAAAATAAGCCATTTTGGGTCAGATAGCAAAAATTAGCTCCGAGGCTGAGGAAGATATCCATTTATTTTGTGTAACTTTGTATGCCGCAGGCCACTAATGGAAGAGCGGCGAGTATTATGGAACAGCCGAAAATTGAGCGAGTGCTACGTCTGATGAAGATGATGACGGGCAACAACAACTACACCGTCGAGGATATGGCCGAGCGACTTGGCATCTCCTATCGCTCGGTCTATCGCTATATAGAGACCTTCAAGGAGTCGGGCTTTGTTGTGCAGCGCAAGGAGGGCGGCATCTACCGCCTCGGCAAGGAGAGCCGCTACTTCAAGGAGATTTCTCAGCTTATCCACTTTACCGATGAGGAGGCTCACATCGTCAATCAACTCATCGAGGCACTCGACAACACCAACATCATCAAGCAAAATCTGCGCAAGAAACTCACAGCTGTCTATAACTGCACCTCACTGGCCGAGTGCGTTGTGGAGGGCAAAAATGCTGTGAATGTCAATCACTTGGTGGAGGCCATTGGCGAGCGCAAGCAGGTAATTTTGAGGCGTTACGCATCATCGCATACGGGAGTGGTGCGCGATAGGTTGGTCGAGCCTTTCGGATTTACCACGAACTATGTGCAGGTGTGGTGCTACGAGCCCGAATCGGGCAAAAATAAACTCTTCAACACCGCCCGTATAGGCTCGGTGGAGGTGCTTGCGGAGGGTTGGCAGTTCGAGGGCGAACACCACGAGGGCTACATCGACATCTTCCGCATCACGGGCTTTGAGCAGAAGCGTGTGCAACTCGAATTGGGCGTTATGGCGCACAACCTTTTGGTGGAGGAGTACCCCCTCGCCTCGCGCGATTTGAAGCAGATTGACGAGGGCCATTGGCTTTTGGATACAATGGTCTGCGACTATGTGGGCATTGGTCGCTTCACCCTCGGTCTGATGCACGACATCCGCATCCTCACGCCCGAATTTGAGGAGTATATAAGGCAGACAATCAATGCA
>JAGBVY010000161.1 GCA_017630115.1 Tidjanibacter sp.
AACAAATTCAGAGTATAGAAAACCTATTCTATTATATAATAGGAATTAGATGGCAATAAAGTTTCAATATAACAAGACTTCGCTCGGCGAACTCGGCAAGCAACTGAAAATGCGCCAGAGGGCACTCCCTACAATCAAAATTAAGGAGTCTGCTCTGAGGGTTGAGGTGTCGGCTGCCAAAGATAAGGCAGAGGGCTATCAGCGTCGCATAGAGGAGCTTATGGCAAGGTATGACTATATGTTGGCCTTGTGGGGCGAGTTCGATAGCGACCTTCTCAGGGTGAAGGATGTGGTGCTGGGAGTCAATAAGATTGCCGGCGTAAAGATTCCTGCCTTAAAGGAGGTTATCTTTGAGGAGCGTCCCTACGACCTCTTCTCCTCGCCTGCGTGGTATGCCGACGGCGTGGAGGTGCTCAAAGATATTGCTCGTCTGGGTATGGAGTTTGAGGTCTTCCAGAGGCGCACCGAGCTTTTGGACTATGCTCGTAAGAAAACCACCCAGAAGGTAAACCTCTATGAGAAGGTGCAGATTCCGGGCTATGAGGATGCTATTAGGAAGATTAAGCGTTTCCTCGAAGATGAGGAGAATCTTTCTAAGAGTGCCCAGAAGATTGTGAAAACTAAACACGAAAAAAATCCCACCGAAGAGTTATGATAGTTAAGATGAACAAATATACCCTTGTGCTCTATCATAAGGCGCAAGCGGAGTTTTTGGAACGATTGCAGAGTCTCGGTGTTGTGGATATCACAACAAGCGGATGGGAACCCAACGAGCACGACAGAGAGGTGCTGAGTGGCATTGACGCCCACAAGTCGGCTCTGGAAAGTTTGTCTCAGTTGAAGAAGAATCCTCTCTACGCCTCGGGCGAGCCTTTTGCTTCGGGCGAGGAGGCCTATGAGCACTACCAGAGGGCTGCGGCTCACATTGAGAGCCTGACGGCACAGATTGCCAAGACCTCCAAGGAGGCCGAGGAACTGGCTATGTGGGGCGAGTTTGAGCCTTCAACCATCGAGCGTCTTGAAGCCGAGGGCATTGTGCTCTATTTCTATTCGTGTTATGCAAATGAGTATGCTCAGGGCGTGAAGGTGTGGACCGAGAACTACACTGTTGAGCCTATCAAGGAGCATAATGGTACTACCTACTTCGTTGCAGTTGGTCGCAAGGGCGAGCCTGCACCTCAGATTGAGGCTCAGGTGATTAAGACCCCCACAATCAACGCCGAAGGTAAACGCGCTGAGGTGGCCCAGTTGGAGTCCGAGCTTGCTAAATGGCAGGCTGTTATGGCTCGCTGTGTGGCTTCCGAGGAACTTATCTCTCAGCACTCCGACGGACTCAAAGACGACTTGCAGTTTAGTCAGGTGAGTCATAGTGGCGAGAGTGAGGCTGAGGGCAAACTGATTGTGTTGCAGGGTTGGGCTCCCGAGGAGAACAGTGTGGAGGTTGATAGCTTCCTCGATGGCGAGATGGATGTACTCTACTTGAAGGAGCGCCCCACTATGGAGGACGACACCCCTGTGAAACTCCGCAACGGTTGGTTTGCAAAGCCCTTTGAGTTTATTGGCGACTTCTACGCAGTGCCTAAGTATGGCACTATGGACCTGACGAAGTATTTTGCACCCTTCTATATGCTCTTCTTCGGCTTCTGTATTGGCGATGCGGGCTATGGTGCAACATTCTTCCTTATAGGTCTTGTTATGTACTTGAAGAAGATGAAGGGTATGGGGCTTATCTCGCAGCTGGTAATGTGGTTGGGTGCTGCCTCGGTGCTCTTTGGTCTTTGTGTGGGCAACGTCTATGGTGTGTCGCTCAGAGAGTTGGGTGTGCCCGAGTGGTACAACAACGCCCTTACGACCATCAACGACCAACTCTTCTACATTGCACTCGGTTGCGGTATTGTGCAGATTATCTTTGCGCTGACGCTCAATGTCATCAACACCACCATTGCCTACGGATTTAAGTATTCGTTTGGCACGTTGGGTTGGCTGATTATATTGGTCGATTGTTTGTTGGCATTTGTGCTGCCTATGGTTGGTGTTGCGGGATTTTCGTTCTCGTCGCCCATCTTCTTGGGTGTGCTGATTGTAGGCGCAGTGCTGATGTTGCTGCTCAACAATCCCAATCGCAACCCTCTGGTCAATTTTGGCTCGGGCTTGTGGGACACCTACAATAACCTTACGGGTCTGCTGGGCGATGTGCTGAGCTATGTGCGTCTGTTTGCAATCAGCCTTTCGGGCGGTGCTTTGGCTGTGGTGTTCAACGACTTGGCAGGTAGCCTTGCTCCCGACACCCCCGGCCTACGCCAGTTGGTTATGTTCCTTATTTTGGCCTTCGGTCACGGCATCAACATCTTTATGTCGGCCATCGGTGCTTTTGTTCACCCAATGCGTCTTACGTTCATTGAGTTCTATAAGAATGCCGGCTTT
Source organism: Tidjanibacter sp. (assembly GCA_017630115.1). Taxonomy (GTDB): domain Bacteria; phylum Bacteroidota; class Bacteroidia; order Bacteroidales; family Rikenellaceae; genus Tidjanibacter. The sequence goes on from JAGBVY010000161.1 coordinate 2,425, forward strand.
GAGGCTGCAACAAGGATTTATACCCCTTTCAGGAAACAAAAAACAAATTAACAAATAATTATTAAAAAAATTAAAAACTAATTAAAGCTATGAACATTATTATTGCTTACATCGGTGTTGTATTTATGGTAGCACTTTCGGGTATTGGTAGTGCTTACGGAACCTCTATTGCAGCCAACGCTACTATTGGTGCAATGAAAAAACGTATGAACTCGTTTGGTCAGTCGATGATTCTTTCGGCTCTGCCCGCAACTCAGGGTCTTTATGGTTTTGCTGCCTTCTTCTTCGTGCAGAACTACCTGACCGACGGCATTAGCCTTATGCAGGCTGCTGCTATCTTGGGTCTTGGTTTGGCCGTAGGTTTCGTATGTCTTTTGTCGGCTATCCGTCAGGGTCAGATTTGTGCCAACGGTATTGCTGCTATTGGTGGTGGCTACGACGTTATGGGTAAGACCCTGCTGTTGGCCGTATTCCCCGAGCTCTATGCAATTATCACCGTTGCAGTTACCTTCCTTGTAACTGGTCTTATGGGTGAGCCTGTTGTATTGTAATTGCTGAAAGGCACTTACGCCAGATTCAAAACCCCGCTCTGCAAGTGGCAGAGCGGGGTTTTGTCTGTGTTGAGCCGCCCCCAAGAACGCAAAAAGAGAAAAAAATCACCCTCCGTGCAACGTTTTGCCCCCTTTGTGCATCTAATAAGAAAGCGAAAGTCTAATTTAACCTAAAACACCTATGAAACACCTTCCTAAACTCCTACTACTTAGCATTGTTGCTTTGGTGTGCCATTCGCTTTCGGCCACAGGGCAAACTGTTGAGAGCAACGTAAGTGCCGTTGAGCAGAACGAGCAAACTCTGCAAGAGTCCACAACAATACCTTCGGCCTTGCCTGAGGTTGCCCTCTCGTTTGAGGCTCAGCGCCGAGTACGTCGGGGGCAAGCGTTTGTCGATGTTGGCCGAACACTTATGGTTAGTGGCTTGGGTGTGACCCTCTCCTCCACAGCCTTCTACTTTATAGCCTCGGCGGTGTTTATGGAACAAGCCGACCCCGAGCATCCAGAGATGCCGGTGTTCCCCATTTTCTCCTTGTTAGGTTGCGCTGCGGGAGCTACAATGGCTCTCGTGGGACTCCCCATTTGGCAGATTGGCAAAGATGTGGTACTCTCCAATGGCGGTTCGGTTTTGAGTCTTGGCGACCAGCTCCCTGCCGGCCCTGCTTTGATTCTCGATGCGGGTGTGGGTATTCCCCCTATAATTACGACCGATGTGCGCTATGGCTACAACTTCAACCCCAACCTCTTTGTAGGTGGTGGCATTGGTATGAAGTTTTGGGCAATGCACTCTTTGTATGAGGATAATGGTGCGTTGGCCTCGCTTCCCATCTATGGCGAGTTGCGTTATACGCTGGGTCAGAAACGTATTGCTCCCTACGTTGCAGCCTCGGCTGGCTACGACTTGGTTATGGCTGCCCCCACGTTGGGATTGGACTTTGGTACACGATTCCGCTCGCTCCATAGTAAGACCAATGCCTATGGCGAGGAGGTTGAGCGCGACCACTCGTGGTGGTTCTCATTTAAGTCACAGTACTACTATCTCTCCAAAGACGACGGAATAGTGCTTTCGCTTGGTATTGGTCGCTCGTTTTAGTAGGGTAGGGCGATTGAATCACAAAAGACCCACGCTTGCCAATGCAAGCGTGGGTCTTTTTTCAATATATGCCTCGACTTTATAGTAGGGGCGGATTAGAAAATCGACTCTTTGGTGCGTGAGGTGAGCAGTTCGAGCGCCTTCATACCCATAACGGAGTTGCCCTTGGGGTTGAGGCGTGGCGACCACACAGCCACCGAGTACTGCAATGGGTAGATGGCCACAATGCCGCCACCTACGCCACTCTTGCCGGGCAGACCAACAAGGTAGGAGAACTCGCCGGCCTCGTTGTAGAAACCACAGGTCTGCATAATGGCATTGATGCGCTTGACCTGCGAGGCAGTGAGCTGGATGCCGGCGTAGTCGAATTTGCGACGGTGGTTGGCAAAGGCCAAGAAGGCCACCGACAACTCGCGGCAACTCATCTCCACCGAACACATCAGGAAGTAGAAGTGCAAGACCTCCTCGATGTCGTTGTCGATGGTGCCGTGATACTTCAACAGATTGGCTATGGCTGCATTCAGATAGCCTTTCTCGCGCTCGGAGGCGGCCACAGTGCGGTTGTAGTCTATGGTGGGGCTTCCTGCAACGGCACGCACAAAACTCAGAAAATCCTCTTCGGGATTGTTAAGTTCGGTGAGCAGTATGTCGGCCATAACAATGGCGCCCGAGTTGATGAAGGGATTGCTTGGGATACCCCTCTCTACTTCGAGCCTAATGAGTGAGTTGAAGGCCGAGCCCGAGGGTTCTTTGCCCACTTTCTCCCATAGTTTCTCTCCCCTTATGGAGTGGCACATAGCCAGCGAAAAGACCTTCGATATACTCTGTATGGAGAATCGGGTGTCGGCTTGTTCGATGGCAGCTGTCTCGCCATAGATGGTGTGCATACACATACCAAACTGGTCGGGATCGACCTTAGCCAATTCGGGGATGTAGTCGGCCTGCTTGCCCTCCTTAGCGTAGGGCAAAATCTCTTTGTAAATATCCTCAATTATCTGCTGGTAATCCATAGCATTAGTTCTTGTGTAGAAATATCCTACAAAAGTAGTATAATTATTGTATAAGTCGCTCTCTTTTCGATTCTTTTTAATGAGTTACGGAGGACAAAAAAGCAGCCCGTAGGCTGCTGTGTCAAAGTTTAAGTGCTTGGTAAGAGTCACTTTCTCTGTTAGTACTCATCCTCGTTAAAGAGGAAGTCCTCTTTGCTGGGGTAGTCGGGCCATACGTCCTCAATGCTCTCGTAAACGTCACCCTCGTCCTCAATCTCTTCGAGGTTCTCGATTACCTCCATAGGCAGACCGCTACGCACTGCATAGTCGATAAGCTCCTCTTTGGTTGCAGGCCAAGGTGCATCTTCAAGTTTCGATGCCAATTCAAGTGTCCAATACATAAGACTTTGATTTTTAAGCTGTTATGTTAATCTTTGTTAATTTCGGTCTGCAAAAGTATAAAAAAAAACTAACAATGCAATACTTTTTCTCTATTGCCACAATTTTTCCTCCACCCCAAGCTCCACAGCGCTCCAACGCGAGAGGGTGTAGAGTAGGTCTGAAAGGCGGTTGATGTAGCTCAAAAGTGCCTCGCTTGTGGGGTGCAGTTGTGCCGACGAGAGTATTCTGCGCTCGGCCCTGCGGCACACCGTGCGGCAGACGTGGCATTGCGACACAACGCGGTGTCCGCCCGGTATGGTAAAGCCTTTCAGTGGTGGGAGCGAGGCTGTGAATCCATCAATCCACCTCTCCACCTCCTCGGCAGCCTCTGGCTCAATGCGTCCAATAGGGCCGTCGTAGCTATCCGAGAGAGCCAATTCGGCCTCAATGGTCATCAACTTTACTGCCACACTATCCAACACCTCCACCATTTTGTCAAGGCCGCTCTCCGAGGCGAAGTCGCCAAGCAGGGCAATGTGTGCGCCAAGCTCATCTACACAGCCGTAGGCCTCCACTCTGGGGTCGGTTTTAGCTACTCGCTCGCCTCCGATGAGTGAGGTTGTACCCTTGTCGCCGCTGCGTGTATAAATGCGTGCCATAATTAACTATTTAGTTTATATAACTATATGTTGTTTGCTTACTCCTTGTTGGTTGAAAAAGAGTTTCATCGTCGGTTTCGATGCGCTTAGGCAGTTATGGCCGATAGTGAGTCCTTTGCAAATTGCGCGCCTCTTTTGGTCGCCGAGCCGATGAATCACACACACTGCGCCACTTCTCGTGCGGAGCCCATCTACCATTGCTTCAATCATCTGCAACTGACACTCCGGGGTGGCAATACTAAGCCCTTCGTTGTTGCCATTAGGCTCGTCTATGCTCCAACTGGTGTAGCCCAACGTGGTGAGTAGGTTTTGCGCTCTTGTAGCCGCTCGTCTGCCCACACCTTTGGCCCGTAGTGCCTCGTATAGAGCCTTCTCTTTGCTCCTTACCCTAAGTGGCATCATAGCCTCGCGCACAATCCGATAGAGGAAGGGGGAGTGGATGCCGTAGCCACGACTATGGCGCAGATGTTCTTCGAGCCACATAGGATGTGTCGTTTTGGGTGGGGGAGTAAGAATCCCTATTTGGTGAGCATAACGTCTTGACTCTGACGCACCTGACCTGCCAGACGGCCTGTGGAGAATGCTATTTGGAGGTTGTAGCCACCCGTGTTGGCATCCACATCCATAAGCTCGCCCGCAAAGTAGAGGCCCTCAACCAGACGCGACTGCATTGTGTGGGGGTCAATCTCGCCCAACTCCACGCCACCTGCCGTAACGATAGCCTCCTCAAAGGGACGGTAGTCGGAAATGGGCAGTACGAAACGTTTGAGTGCAGCCACCAGACGTTCAATTTTATCCTCTTTTAGCTCGCCCATTGAGTGCTTGGCGTGTGCGCCACAAGCCTTAGCCATAGGTACAACCAACTCTCTGGGCATAATTTTGCGTAGCAACTCTCCAACGGTGAGGGTTGCGGGTTGCTCGGCAATTTCGCGGAGGATGCGCTCACGCAGTTCGTCGTGGTCCATTGCGTGTTTGAGGTCCACAACAACTTCAACTCTCTTCTCCTCGATGAGTGCATCGACAGCCTTGCGGCTCATACGGAGGATGATGGCTCCCTCCACGCCCCTCTTCGAGAAGAACATCTCGCCAAATTCGCTCTGCACAACCTCGCCATCTACCACAAGCTGTGCCTCTACATTTTTCAGCAACAAGCCTGCCATATAAGGGGCCTCCTCGTAGGAGGTTTCCAGAGGTACGAGCGAGGGGCGGATGGGCGATATGGAGTGGCCTACGTTGTGGGCAATGCGGTAGCCGTCGCCCGTAGAGCCTGTGGCGGGGTAGGAGGCGCCTCCGGTAGCCAAAATCACCGCAGGAGCTTCGGCCCTGCGCTCAAAGCCTCGTGCGTTGCGATAGGTCACGCCACGCACCTTGCCAGCCACAATGTTAATGCTCTTGACATTGGCGTTGCACTCCACCTTGACACCCTCTTCTCTACACCAATCCACCAGCGCTTGGGCAATATCCCAAGCCTTTCCGCTCTTGGGAAATACACGTCCACCGCGCTCGGTTTCGAGTTTAACACCCTTGCGCTCCATAAATCTAATCAGCGCTTTGTTGTTGAATTGGGTGTAGGCATAGGTGAAGAATCCTGCGCCATTTTGCACTTTGGCCAGAAATTCCTCGTCGGTACACACGTTTGTAAGGTTGCAACGACCTTTACCGGTAATACGCACCTTGCGTCCGGTTTTCTCCATTTTTTCCAGTAGCAATACACTCTTGCCACTCTGGGCAGCCGTTCCTGCGGCCATAAGTCCGGCAGCTCCGCCGCCAACGACTATCACATTATATTCGTTCAGATACATAAGTAGCGCAAAGATACAATCAAATTAAAAATTGAGCAAATAGGGGCTATGTTTGGTCTGTGATGATAATCTGTCTGTCTATTTGGGTAGTCAATAGTAGAAAAGTTCGCCCTTAGCGTTGTTCCATCTGCCCGCCTTCATATCCTCGGGTCGGAGCAGTATATAGTAGGTGCCGCAGTCGTAGAAGCGTAGTCCCCAGCGCTCCTCCTCGTCGATTTGCAACAGGGCTATATGGCCGGGATTCTGCTCGGTCACATCGTCCTGATAGGGCACGGTGAGCATCCTCAGACCGTCGTCGCTCTTCTTTTCCGAGAGGCTAAACTCAATCTGCTCGGCGGGGCGAAAGACGCTCTCACCCGTATCCTCCCAGTGTAGGTCATAGGGGGTAAGTCCCTCCTCCTGCTCGGAGTAGATTACAACTGGTGGATTGAAGTAGTAGAGCGATGAGAACTCGTCGCCCAAGAAGTAGTCAATCGGGGCGAAGATGTAGAGCATACCTTGCTGAGGCAGAAGATGCTCCGGGTCGTAGGGGGCAATCTCGGAGCAACGTATCTGACAGACAAACGTCAGTGGCTCGTTGTAGATTTCCCCATCGTCGTCACTAACCTCCACGAAGGGGTAGGGTATGTCGCTCGGCAAGTCGGGTGCGCCCCACCAGTGGCTCTTGCCCACCAGTGGACTATCCGTAGGGGTTATGTGTAGCCTAATTGCCATCCTAATTTTGGGGTAGTTGTATGATTATTGTTCCCGACGTTAAGGAACGAGTACTTTCAGACGCTTGTCTTCAATGTCATATCTGACGGGTGTTGTGCCAAGAGCCTCGCCATCCACCTCTACCTCTCTGGGCTCGTCGGAGGTAATTTCCACCGTGCGACCTTTGTAGTTGTGGACTCGCTTGACGGAGTAAATCTTGCCGTCGTAAAGACGACCTACAACCGTCAGTATGCGAGGTACGGACATCGTTTCAATAACCGTCACATCGAGCAAACCGTCGTCGGCCACCGAGTCGGGCAGTTGGTGCATACCACTGCCATTATATTGGCCAATACCAATCGAGGTGCTCATTATCAGCCCTTTGGCCTCGTTGTCGCCATCCACCCTGACGGCCATACGGCACGAGCGATACGACATTACCGAGCGAGCCAGCTGGGTCATATAGGACATCTTGCCATTCTTGCCCTTATCTTTCATTTGGCACACCTTCAAGTTTACAGCAGCGTCAAGACCTGAGCCACTGACATTGATGCAGTAGCGGCTCTCTGGCTCACCTGAGCGGCCAATGAAGGTAGCCTTGGCAACATCCTGCACAAACTCTTTGCCTGCTGCCAACACATCGACCGCACCCTGATAATCCTTCGGAATACCAAAAGTGCGAATCCAGTCGTTTCCTGTACCCACAGGAATAATACCTAACCTAATCTCTGTGGAGGGGACCTCCGTTTGGAGCAAAATGCCGTTGGCTACTTCGTGGACCGTACCATCGCCTCCGATAGCAATCAGATTGCGATAACCATCCTCCATAATAGCCCTTTGAGTGAGCTCTATGGCGTGGAAACGGTGACCCGTAAATACGGTGTCGAAATCGATTCCCTTGGCGTAGAGCATTCGTGCTATATGCTCCCAATCGCGGCCACAACGTCCACTGCCCGAGAGCAGATTGACAATTGCGAGCCATCTTTGATTCTTGTTCATCTATTCTTCATTTTGTCTTTCCACCTCCACGCTCCCTCTGCCGCGTCTTCGGGGCAGAGGGAACAATGGTGGTGTCAGCATTGGGTAGTTGAGTAACCCTTCTTATTAGTTGTGTTTGTTTTGGCTACTATTTCTCAGGAGCGTGTTCGAGAGTGTAGCAGAGGTAGTTGTAGAACTTCTCCACCGAGGCGATGTTTACCTTCTCGTCGGGCGAGTGGGGGTAGCAGATGGTAGGACCACACGAAATCATATCCATCTTGGGATATACGCCACCGATGATACCACACTCCAAACCGGCGTGGATAGCCATAACCTTGGGCTCTTTGCCGTAGAGTGCCTTGTAGCCCTCTTTCATAGTGTGGAGAATGGGCGACTCGGGGTTGGGGTTCCAACCGTCGTATGCGCCGCTGAGTTTAACCGAAGCACCAGCCATCTCGCAGATGGTCTTCATCTGCTGTGCCAAAGCCTCTTTCTCGCTGCGTACCGAGCTGCGGAGCAGACACAAAATGTGGAATTTACCCTTCTCCGATACGACCCTTGCAAGGTTGGTAGAGGTCTGTACCAGACCGGGCATAGCGGTGCTCATCTTGGCGATACCGTTGGGCAGACCAAGAACTGCGTCAATCAAATCCTGAGTGTCGAAGATGTCGATGCACTTCGAGGGGCACTTAACGGGCACAGCCTTGAACGAAATGCTGTCCTCAATGCCTTTGAATTCAGCCTGATAGAGTTTCTCGTAGCGTTTTACGGCTGCAAGGAACTTCTTCTCATACTGTTTCAGTACAGCCACAGTTGCGAATGCCTCGCGAGGGATAGCGTTGCGAAGGCCGCCACCGTCGATGTCGCACAGCAGGATGCCAAACTTATCCATAAAGGTTTTCAGGAACCTTGCCATCAGCTTGTTGGAGTTGGCCCTTTGGAGGATAATCTCCATACCCGAGTGGCCACCTTTCAGACCTTTGATTTCGAGGCGGTAGCCGCTGAAATCGCTCTTGAAGATGCGACCGGTGCCGTAGCGCATAGTGGCGTTGAAATCCATACCGCCGGCGCAACCTACATACAGCTCGCCCTCAGTCTCGGAGTCGAGGTTCAAGAGAATCTCGCCTTTGAGCCAACCTGCTTTCAGACCAAATGCACCGTCCATACCTGTCTCCTCAGTTGCAGTGAAGAGCGCCTCAATGGGGCCGTGTTTGAGGTTCTTGTCCTCCAAAATAGCCATCATAGCAGCAATGCCAATACCGTTGTCAGCGCCGAGGGTGGTGCCATTGGCGGTAATCCACTCGCCATCAATATAGGCCTCAATGGGGTCTGTATCGAAGTTGAACACTTTGTCGGAGTTTTTCTGGGGAACCATATCGACGTGAGCTTGCAGAACGATGGTCTTGCGATTCTCCATACCTGCGGTTGCGGGCTTGCGAACCAAGATGTTGGTAGCCTCATCTACCTCATACTCCAAACCGAGTCCCTTTACAAACTCAATGATGTAGTTGCGTGCAGCCTCTTCGTTGTGCGAGGGGCGGGGGCACTGGGTCAGACCCTGAAAGTTTTTCCAAACTGCCTGAGGGGCAAGTTTTGCCAGATTTTTGTCCATAGTCGTACTATTAGTTTAGTTTTGTGTGTTATTTATGCGTTATTTGTTTTTAGTTGTTTTCGCTTTATCGGTTGCCTACTCGGTTTGTTCCTCCTGCTGCTCCTCACCCTCCTTGCCCTCAAAGGCGCGGACGATGCGGCTGACGAGTGAGTGGCGGATGATGTCCTTATTGTCGAACTCCACAATGCCGATACCTTCAATCTTGCGAAGCATCTCGACAGCCTTGCCCAGACCCGAGTCGCTCTTGCGCGGAAGGTCAATTTGTGTCAGGTCGCCCGTGACGATAAATTTGGCATTGCGGCCCATTCGTGTCAGAAACATCTTAATCTGGGGTAGGGTGGTATTCTGAGCCTCGTCGAGGATTACAAAGGCGTTGTCCAATGTGCGTCCTCTCATATAGGCCAGTGGCGCAATCTGCACCACACCCTCCTCCATAAACTTCTGCAACTTGGCTGGCGGAATCATATCGTTCAGCGCATCGTAGAGGGGTTGCAGATAGGGGTCGAGCTTCTCTTTTAGGTCGCCCGGCAAGAATCCGAGTCGCTCGCCGGCCTCCACAGCGGGGCGAGTGAGGATTATGCGTTTGACCTCGCGGTTTTTCAGTGCGCCCACCGCCAGCGCAATGGCAGTGTAGGTTTTACCGCTACCGGCAGGGCCCACAGCCATAAGTAGGTCGTTGGTCTTATAGAGTTCAACGAGCTTTTGTTGGTTTTTAGTGCGTGCCTTGACAACAAGTCCATTGTTGCCATAGACAATAACATCGGCGTCGCCCACCTCTGCCTCTCCTCGGGGCAGTCCCCCTTGGAAGATTTGGTTCACGACGCTCACAGAGATGTGACCGTATTTGTTGTAATACAGTTCGAGGTCCTCCAACTTCTGTTCCAAACGCTCAATCTCCTCGTCGGCACCTATTACTTTCAGGGCGTTGCCACGAGCAACTATTTTGAGTTTAGGAAAAAGGTCGCAAATCCTGTTGAAATTAGAATTTGCGACCCCATAGAAGTCGAGAAGGCCAATACCGTCAATCGATATGTTCTTCTCAGCCATTCGGTTCAGTCCTAATAAATTAGAACATTACACCGAGCGATACGTACCAAGTGTTGGTCTCTTGGTTTACGTTGTCGAAGTTGAAGAGCTCGCCAAAGTTTTTGGGCTCGCAACCCTCTTTCCAGCCACCCAAGTAGCGGAAATCAACCATAATGAAGTTGAAGAGGTCAATACCCAAGCCAGCAGCCCAAGTGTAGCTTACATCCTGCCAGTTGATGCCGGCGGTGTTGGCGTTCTCGCCCGAAACAATAGCGTTGGAGTTGAATTTAACAACAGGACCAGCCTGTACGCGAGCGTTGAACAAGCCCAAGTCCATACCTACACCTGCCAAAACGGGTACGCTAAACTCATTCAGAGCAACGTCTTTGAGCTCAACTTTGCCAGTCTCAGGGTTCTTCAAATCGCCCTTCTGCCAGTTGTACATAACCTCGGGTTGGAGGTGAATCGAGAAGATGGAGATGGGTACATTCAAGCGGAACATAAGGCCAGCGTTGTAGCCCATTGCGCCGTCGAATACGCCTTGGAGGCTCTCGCCATCCATCTGAACATCGCTTGCGGTGGAGGTCAAACCTGCTTTTGCACCAAACCAAAACCATTTGTGGCTCTGTGCGTTAACGGTAGAGATTGCCATAAGTGCAACTGCTACCAACATAAAAATTCTCTTCATAATAACATTATTTGGTATTAGTTAAACGTCGTTTCCTTAATAGAGGCCCTTCGGCCCTGAAATATATCACTCGGTTGGTTTAGAACATTATACCAACGCTGAGGTTCCAACTTGTGCGGTTGGTGTCGATGCTGCCGGCGATGTTCTCAGTATCGACCTTGCCACCGTTGAAGTTGCCATTGTAGCGCACCTCGCCCACAAAGTTGAGTACCGAAACACCCACACCTGCGGTCCAAGTCATCTTGGGGTCTTCGTAGGCTGCAATAAAGTCGTTCTTCTCCAAGTCGCCAAAACCCTTCTCGGTGGTGATTGCAAACACAGGACCTGCGTTTACCCTCACGCCTACCAAGCCGATGAGGTTGAACTCTGCGCCAATCAATACGGGCATATCGATGTAGCGGTGGCTCTCAATTTCGGGTTCATCGTTGCCAAGCAGACCACCCAAATCGAGCGATGGGAGTTTGATGGTGGTGTTGGTGTACTGCAACTCAGGCTGGATGTAGATGGGCAACTTGGGGATGTTGAGCTTAACAACGAGTGTACCGGTCCAACCAGTGCCCTCGGCAGTGATAGACTCTTTGAGCTGGTCGCCTGTGGTGGGCAGTTGCTCGCTCGAAGAGATCATACCCAAGCGACCGCCAATGCCAATAATACCCAAAATGTTGTTGTGGGCGTTGGCCATAACAATCGTGCCCAGCAAAGCAATGAGTGTTAGAGTGAGTTTTTTCATAAGTCGATGAAGTTTGAATATACCTTGATTTATAATACTAATACGCCACAAATATAGCATATATTTTCAAAAATTGTGCAAAACGATGAAATTTTCTCAAAGTTCCTTATCTTTGCACCCGGAATTAAAGTTTTTAGATTATGAGTTTAGTCGCAATAGTAGGTCGTCCCAATGTGGGCAAGAGTACTTTTTTCAACCGCTTAGTCGGTATGCGTCAGGCGATTGTCGATTCTACGGCTGGCACAACGCGTGACCGTCACTATGGTAAAACCGATTGGAATGGTCGTGAGTTTTCGCTCATCGACACGGGAGGTTATTCGGTAGGTAGTGACGATGCCTTCGAGGAGGAGATTCGCAAACAGGTGCATCTTGCCATCGACGAGGCCGACCTGATTCTCTTTATGGTGGAGGTTTCCACTGGCATTACCGACCTCGACCAGATGGTGGCCGATGTGTTGCGTCGTAGCAAAAAGCCCAGCCTGTTGGTGGTCAATAAGGTCGATAACTACGACCTCATCTATGGCTCCAACGAGTTCTATGCTTTGGGTCTTGGCGACCCCTACTGCATCAGCTCGATGAGTGGTAGTGGTACGGGCGATTTGATGGATAAGATTATCGAACTTTTGCCCGAGGATAAGCCTGAGGTAGAGGAGGAGTTGCCCCGCATTACTATTGTTGGTCGCCCCAACGTTGGTAAGTCGTCGCTGACCAACGCTCTGCTCGGAACGGAGCGCAACATTGTGACCGATATTGCCGGCACAACGCGCGACAGTATCAACACCCGCTACAATAAGTTTGGCCTCGACTTCTACCTTGTCGATACGGCAGGTTTGCGTAAGAAGGGTAAGGTTACCGAAGACCTTGAATTCTACTCGGTTATGCGCTCCATTAGGGCCATTGAGAACTCCGATGTATGTGTGCTTATGCTCGACGCACGTCAGGGTATCGAGTCGCAGGATATGAACATTTTTTCGCTCATCGTTCGCAATAAGAAGGGTTGTGTGATTGTGGTCAATAAGTGGGACCTCATCGAGAAGAGCAACAACACGATGAAGGAGTGGCGCGAGGCTCTGCTCTCGAAGCTTGCCCCCTTCAATGATGTGCCCATCATCTTCACCTCCGTAATCAACAAGCAGCGCATTATGGATGTCTTGCAGACCGCCATCAAGGTCTATGAGGCTCGCAACCGTCGCATCTCCACAAGTGAACTCAACGACTACTTGCTGCCCATTATTGAGGAGACTCCTCCCCCAATGACCAAGGGCAAATATATCCGCATCAAGTATGTCACTCAGTTGCCTACGACCACACCTTCGTTTGCATTCTTTGTCAATCTGCCCCAGTATATCCGCGACCACTATCGCCGTTTCTTGGAGAATAAAATTCGTTCGCACTGGGATTTCTGCGGTGTGCCGATGCAGATATTTTTCAGGCAGAAGTAGTCAAACGATAACCGCCTACCGTCAACCGACCAAAGGCCAATACAAAACTCGGGTATCGATACCCGAGTTTTTTTATGGGG
>JAGBVY010000162.1 GCA_017630115.1 Tidjanibacter sp.
CGCATGCGCAATACACCGGTGATTATCTTTGTCAACAAGATGGACCGCGAAGCCAAAGATCCGTTTGACTTGTTGGACGAACTGGAGGAGGAACTCCATATCCATGTGCGTCCCCTGACATGGCCTATCGAAAGTGGTGAACGCTTCAAGGGTGTCTATAACCTCTACGAACACAACCTCAACCTCTTCCAACCCTCCAAGCAGGTGGTGGCCGAGAAGGTGGCACTGCTGGGCGCTATGTGTGAGGCCCAGTTGGGCGATGGAGCTACCTCGTTGGAGGCATTTGTGGCCTCGCATCCTCTCTCGCCCTATCTCAATGAGGCTCTTGTGGCTTTGGCCTCCGAGCACTACGAGTGGGGTCGTCACGAGCAGGCCATAGCCCTATTCGAGAGGGTCAATCTCGACGGAGTGAGCGACGAGAATATCGAGCGCTTCTGCTTTGAGTGTGGCCACACCTACTACCAAGCGGGCCGGATGGCCGAGGCTAAGGAGTGGCTTGGTAGGCTCTCACGCCCCGGCGAACTCTACGACCACGCTCGCTATCTGCTGGGTTGTATGGCCTATGCAGAGGGGGCTTATACACTCGCACACGATAATTTTGCCTCGTTGGCCCACAACGACGACTACAAAGCCGTTGTACCCTACTATCTGCTGAATATCCACCACCGCCTTGGCAACGACGACTATGTTGTTCGCAATGCCGAGAGTGTGTTGGATGGTGTAGAGGGTAGCCGCAGGGGCGAGATATTGCGTGTTGCTGCCCAGAGCAACTTCCGCAAAGAGAATTGGCAGCGTGCCTCGGAGTTGATTGAGGCTCTGAAAGCAGAGCCTTCGGTGGAGGCTCTCTCGCGCGAGGAGAACTATATTGCCGGCTACTCGCTCTATAAACTGGGTCGTTGGGAGGATGCTGCCTCCTACCTCAGAGGTGCTTCGGGTGCCGACGACTCGCTCACCCGTAATGCGGCCTACCATTTGGCCGACTGTATGTTGCGTTGGGGCGACAAGAAGGGTGCTATGCAGAGTTTCGCTATGGCCAGCACAGGTTCTGAGGAGAACCCTGTGCGCGAGGATGCTTACTACAACTACTGCAAGTTGCAGGTGGAGCTTGGTGGCTCCAACTTCAACGAGGAGATTCAATCACTCAGTGGCTATCTGAGAAAGTTCCCTCGCTCGCGTCATCGTGCCGAGATTGAGGGCTACCTCATTTCGGCCTGCTATGCTGCCAACGACCTCAGGGGTGCCTATGGTGTGTTGGGCGAGTTTGCCTCATCGGGTGGACGCGTAAGGGCTGCAATGCAGAAGGTGGCCTACTACTACGCTGCCGAGTGCTACTCGCGTGGCGATATGGCCGAGGCCGAGGAGTATTGCAACTACGCCCTCGACCACAAAGAGTACGACACCGAAACGGAGGCCTTGACGCTCTATCTGTTGGGCGAGATTGACTACTCGCAGGGCAAATTTAAGCAGGCAGCCTCGATGTTTGACCAATACTTGGCAATGGAGATGACCCACCAAAGTGAATATCCCATTGCGATGTACAATATGGGCTATGCCAACTTCAACGCCTCGCGCTTTGGTGCAGCCTACAACGACTTTGCCGACTTTGTGGCCGAACACACCACCGAGGATAGCCTCTGGGCCGATGCCTACAACCGTATGGGCGATGCGAAGGCTGCTTCGAAGGAGTATAGCGCCGCAGCACGTCTGTATGAAAGGAGTGCCTCTACCTCCACCCCTGAGCGTTACTATGGCGCCTATCGTGTGGCTATGATGGAGGGTATGGCCGGCAACGCCATTGCCCGTGTGGAGGCACTGGAAAAGATTGTGAGGCTCGGCAAGGGCAAGTATGCGCTTCGTTCACACTACGAACTTGGCAATACACTCCTCTCGACGGGCAACTACGAGCGTGCCGTGAGTGTTCTGAAAGAGTATGTGGCCAAGTATCCCACTTCGAGAGATTATGTTGCAGCGCTGGCCGACTTGGCTCTTGCCTATCGCAATACGGGCAACGACGAAGGCGCTTTGGAGGCCTACAAGAAGATTGTCGCAACAGCACGAGGCTCGGTGGCTATGCATAATGCGCTGGGCGAGATACGCAATATCTACATCGAACGCAACGACGTTGATGGCTATGTGGCCTATGCCGAGAGTGTGGGTATGAGTGGCGAGGTCGATGCTCCCAAGCGTGACTCACTGGGCTTTGTGGCGGCCCAAAGGCTCTACATCGCAGGCGACAAAGCCTCTGCCTCGACAGCCTTCGACAAATATCTGGCCGACAATCCTGAGGGTGCTTACTCGGCTGCTGCACTCTACTATGGAGCAGATTGTTGTGCCTCGGTGGGCGATACGTTGGCTGCCCGCGATAGGCTCACACGACTTACTTCGCTCTACTACAACAACTACACCCAGAGGGGCTACGAGCGATTGGCTCAACTGGCTGCCGCAGGGGCAGATTGGAAGGTTGCCTCGGAGGCCTATCGTCGCTTGGCCGAGGTGGCTACTTCGCCTTCGGAGCGTCGTGCAGCGTTGGATAAATACCTCTCTTCGGCAATCACTCTTGGTGATGGTGAGGTTACCATTGAGGTGGCCGACCACATCACCAACCACCCCGAGGTAACCCCCGAACTCTCGCGTAAGGCCCTCTTTGCCAAGGCTGTGGCACTCGAAGCAGTGGGTAAACGCAATCCCGCTGTGGCCATCTACTCGTCGCTTGCTGAGGATGTGACCACTATGGAGGGCGCTGAGAGTAACTTCCGACTGATTGAAACGGCATTCCGCTTCGGCAGCTTCGAGAAGGCCGAGGAGATGGTCTATGACTTTGCCGAGAAGAATACCCCCCACGCCTACTGGTTGGCACGAGCATTCCTGCTCTTGGGCGATGTATATGTCTCGCGTGGCGACCTATTCCAAGCAAGGGCCACCTACCAGAGTGTGGTCGATGGATATTCGGCCAGCGACGACGGCATTGTGGAAATGGCTCGCCAGAAGGTGGAGTCGCTCTCGGTTGAGGGTGGCGCTACGGCCAACAATTAGTCACGCACAAGTCTATTAAAACACTTAGAGAGATGAGAATACAATATAGAACAGCTATGATAGGAGTAGTAAGACGTGGCCTGCTGACTCTTGGTGCGGTGCTCTGCGGAGTGTTGAGCATTGCGGCTCAGGAACAGTCCGAAGAGGGAGGCGGATTTAGCAAGCAGATTGAGGTGCAGAAGGAGTATGAGGTGGTCGTCAGGAGTGCCGAGCGTATCGATACGCCCGTAAGGTTGCTCGATACGACCATCGTGCGCCCCGAACTTAGTTACCGCATCAACCCCACATCTCACCTGACCCACTTTGCGGTGGACGACCTTAGGGCTATGCCCCTTAGCACAGCTCGTTGGGCAACACCTCAGAGGCTCTATTTGAAGTTGGGTGTAGGTCTGCCCCTGTCGAGCGAGGCCGACATCTATTGGAGCCCCATAGAGAACAACCACTCCCGCCTAACGCTGTGGCTCAACCACGACGGCTGGGAGAATCGCATCACCAACCTCGACGACCAACAGGTGGGAGCTACCCTGCTGCGCAATCGTGCAGGGGTCGATTTTAGCACCCGCGTGGGAGAGTTGGCAAGGCTCACCACCTCGCTCAAATATCGTGGTTCGCTCGGTAGTGGCTACGGCGGTGTGGGCGTTGTAGGCGACCAGGAGCGCCCCTTTGTGTCGGTGCACGATGTGGAGGCCAGCGCCAACCTTAACGGCCGATTCTCCGAGAGCTCGCCTCTGGGCTACGACGCCAACCTTATGGGTCTGTATGCTTTTACGGGCGTGGGCGAAAAGGTGTGGCGATTCAATATCAATTATGGCCTTACGGGTCTGGATAGCTACTCGAAATGGCTACCCTCGGTGGTTACGCTCCACTACTCGGGCGTTGAGTCCACCTGCCGTGAGCCCTACTACGACACCTCGGTGACCTTTGTGCCCGAGTGGAAGTTGCGTATTGGCCGTTGGGTGGGTGTGGAGCTTATGGCAGGCTACGACCATATGGTCTATAAGGGAGCGCAGAACTCTCTCGATGGTGTTGTGTCGAGCATTGCAGTCAGCTACGACAAGCACCCCGCCATTGTCCCCTACCTCACCGTTGCCAACGATGTGCAGACCAAAGTGACCCGCGATGGGTTGTGGAACAACCCCTATATGGCAATGTTGCCTGTCGATAGCCGCAAGGTCTTTCTGACCGAGGTGGGTGTGCGTGGTAGCTACGCAGGGGTAACCTACTCGCTTGCAGGTGCTTCGCGTTGGTTCTCGGCTTATATGTTTGAGCGTGTGGTTGAGGGTTCGCCCCTGCTCGACTATGGCAGAAGCAATGGCCAGAGAGTCTGGTATGTGGATGGCGAGCTGATGTGGCGACCCAACCGTTGGTGGCGTGTTGAGGGTAGGCTCAACTACACCACGCTCGGCGGTGCCGAGAGCGCCACAGCCGAATTTAGACCTCGCGCGTGGAAGAGTCACTTGGGTATCTGCTACACTCCAACGTCGCGTTGGTCGTTTGGCTTGGGGGCAGACTATGCTAGTGCTATGGGTGTGACCTTTGAGGCCGCCGACGGTAGCCTCTCGCTTATGGAGATTCCGAGCTATGTCGATTTGAACCTCACAGCCGAGTATGCCTACTCCCAGAGGGTGGGTTTGTGGCTTAGGGGTAGCAATCTGCTCTCTCAGCCCATCTACCATTGGGCTACCTATCGTGCTCCGGGTGCAGGGGTGCAACTGGGTGTGAGAATGTCGTTTTAGTAATTGTTTGTACATATAATTATATTGGTTACTATGAATTGCAAGAAAGTTACAGATTATATTGTCAGCTGGCTGAGTGGCTATGTGGCAGGATGCGGAGCTAAGGGTTTTGTTGTGGGTATCTCGGGTGGCGTGGACTCGGCCCTTGTATCGGCCCTCTGTGCACGCACAGGCCTTCCGACGCTCTGCGTTGAGCTGCCCATCCACCAAGCCTCGGCACAAGTAAGCCGTGCGGGCGAACATATCCAGAGGCTTATGGCCGAGTTCCCCGACAATGTTGAGCGTGCAGCTGCCGACCTGACTGAGAGTTACGAAACTCTGCTTGCAGCGTTGCCTAAGGGCAATAACTACGAGCTAACGACGGCCAATACTCGTGCCCGATTGCGTATGACCACCCTCTACTTCTATGCCGGACTTAGGGGTGCGCTGGTTGTCGGTACGGGCAATAAGATAGAGGACTTTGGCATAGGTTTCTTCACTAAGTGGGGTGACGGAGGCGTTGATATTAGTCCCATTGCCGACCTTACTAAGAGCGAGGTTTTCGAGCTGTCGGCCTACTTGGGTGTTACATCCAACATCTTGGGCGCTAAGCCTACCGACGGACTCTTTGGCGACGACAGGAGTGACGAGGAGCAGATTGGAGCTACCTACCCCGAGTTGGAGTGGGCTATGGAGCAGACGGCTGCGGGTGCTCGTGCCGAGCAGTTTGAGGGCCGCCAGAGGGAGGTTATGGAGATTTATATACGCCGCAATCGCGCCAACCGCCACAAGGTCGAACCCATCCCCACCTGTCTTATTCCCAAAGATGTGAGAAATTAGCCCGAGCTGAAATGTCACCTTTCGGGCCTTGATACCACAAAAGTAAAAGTCGCTCTACTCGAAAGTGGAGCGACTTTTTAATTGATGTTTATCTTTACTTCTTTTTTAGGGCCTCTTTCCAAGCCATTGCGTCGTATTCGCGGCGGTGTTGTGGGGTGTAGAAGGTGTGGCCTTCAAGTCCCTCGGGCATAAAGTTCTGTTCCACCCAGTTGCCCTCGTAGTCGTGGGCATATTTGTAGCCCTTGCCATAGCCCAGCGAGCCCATAAGTTTGGTTGGGGCGTTCCTCAGATGGAGTGGCACGGGGCGGTTGGTGGTGTCGTGCTCGACCATCTGCAAGGCCTCGTTTATGGCCAAGTAGGCCGAGTTGCTCTTGGGGCTGGTGGCGAGGTAGATGGTGGCCTCCGAAAGCGGTATGCGGGCCTCGGGCATACCCAACTTATGCACCGCATCGAAGCAAGCATTGGCCAACAACAAGGCATTGGGGTTGGCAAGACCCACATCCTCCGAGGCGCTAATTACAAGCCTGCGGGCAATGAACTTCACATCCTCGCCTCCGGCCAACATACGGGCCAAGTAGTAGAGTGCCGCATCGGGGTCGCTACCTCGGATGCTCTTGATGAAGGCGCTGATGATGTCGTAGTGTTGCTCACCCCCCTTGTCGTAGAGGGCAATGTTTTGTTGGAGGCACTCGGTGACTATGGTGTCGTTTATGACAATCTCCCCCTCCGAGGCTCCCGCCAGTATGTCGAGTATATTAAGTAGCTTGCGTGCGTCGCCACCCGAGAACTCAAATAGTGCGTGGGTCTGCTCGACCCTCACACCCCTCTCGCGCAGCAAAGTATCTTTGGAAATGGCCCTGTCGAGGAGTGTCTGCAACTCCTCGTCGTTCATAGCTTTGAGCACATAGACCTGACAACGCGACAATAGGGGAGTGATGACCTCAAATGAGGGATTCTCGGTGGTGGCGCCTATGAGCGTAAAGACACCCTGTTCAACAGCTCCCAGTAGTGAGTCTTGCTGGGCTTTGTTGAAACGATGAATCTCGTCGATGAAGAGTATGGGGGCTGCGGCAGAGAAGAAACGGCTCTTCTTGGCGGTCTCAATCACCTCCCTTACCTCCTTAACACCACTTGCAATGGCCGAGAGAGTGAACATCTGGCGACCTAAGGCGAGTGCCACGAGCTTGGCAAGAGTGGTCTTGCCTACTCCAGGAGGGCCCCAAAGAATAAAGGAGGGTAGATTGCCACTCTCCACAAAACGACGTATTACTCCGTCGGAGCCAACAAGATGTCGCTGTCCGATGTAGTCGTCGAGAGATTGTGGTCGCAGTCGCTCTGCCAAAGGTGTGTTGCTCATAGTCCGATGATTTTTTAGAAACTGACGAATGAATCAGCCTCTTATATTTTACAAAGATAACATTTTTTTCGGCACCATATCTACTGCCCCCGTCAAAAAGCAGGGCGCTGACGCTAAATAGTTGGTCAGTGGCGGCAAAATAGCAGGGCTGTGACACAAAAACAGAGGCGAAGACCTCTTGCAGATCTTCGCCTCTGTTTGGGTGCTACCTCCTTCTGTGGGGAGTGTGGCAACTATTTAGCCTCCTCTTTTACCTCGGTGGGGATTACCTCCAACACCTCAACAGTAAAGCTGATTGCTTGGTTGGGGCCGATGGAACCGTCGCGAGTACCGCGTACGCCATAGGCCATATTGGCAGGAATCCAGAGTTTAATCTCGCCACCCTCGCCAATGAGTTTCATACCCTCGGTCCAGCCTTTGATAACCTGATTGAGTGCAAACTCAGCAGGCTCGCCACGCTCGTAGCTCGAATCGAACACCTTACCCGAGCGGAGTTTACCCTCGTAGTGAACTTTCACCTTGTCTGTATCGAGAGTTGCTTTCTTCTCGGCGTCGCCCTCGTTTACGATTTGGTAGAGCAGGCCGCTCTCGGTCTGTTTAACCTCGGGGTTGGATTTGAGAATCTCGGCCAGATAAGCCTCCGAAGCAGCCAAAGCCTTCTGAGGATTAACCACGTTCATATAGTTGCGAAGGAAAGCAAAAGCCTCCTGCTGCTCAATGGCAACATCCTCTTTCAGAGCGTCATTAACGCCTGCGTAGAAGAGGTCCATATTGAGGTCATCCTCAACCGAGTTTACAAGCCTGAGGAGCGATGCGCCAAAGTCGGTACCCAAAGCGTAGGAGAGGGTATCAACATCGGTACGGAGGGCTTTCGAGCCACCGCAAGAGGTCATCGAGAGAGCTACAAGAGCTGCTGCTGCAATAGTAAGAATCTTTTTCATAAATCTGATTTGTTGTGTTTTGTTTATTATTTTGTGTTTGATTTTGTTGCCTTTTGACCAAATAGCCTGCAAATATAACTCATTTAATTGGATTTTAGTATCAATCCACACAATTTATAGAGCATACGCGCGCCTACATTTGCGTCCCACTCATTAGCCTTGTCGCCCGGAGTGACCTCCACAACGTCGAAACCAACAATGCGTCGGCCCGAGCGGGTGAGGCTATCAAGCAGGTAGAGAGCCTGTTGGAATGTCAAGCCGCCCGCTACGGGAGTACCCGTATTTGGGCAATTCTCGGGAGCAAGACCGTCGATGTCGAAACTCACATAGACCTCCTCGGGCAGCTGCTCCACAATCCTCTGGCACTGCTCGGCCCACGTTGTACCCTCAAACCTCTCGGCTGCCATCAGGTAGTCGTCGAACTGCACCACCTTGCCTTCCGAACTACGAGCCAAGGCAACCTCCTCGTCGCAGTAGTCGCGTATGCCCACCTGCACGATTTTTCCCACCTGAGGAATATCTTTCAGCACGTTGTACATAATCGAGGCGTGTGAGTAGCGGAAACCCTCGTAGGCCTCTCTGAGGTCGGCGTGGGCGTCGATGTGCAACACACCCATACCCTCGTGACGCTCGGCCAATGCCTGTATGAAACCAAAGGGAGTGCTGTGGTCGCCACCTACAAGACCCACCAACTTGCCCTTGTTGAGCCACTCGGAGGTCTGCTCATAGACCTTGCAATTCATCTCCGCCGAGCCCATATTGACCCTGGCACGACGGGTGGAGAGCATCGACGACTCAAACAAAGTACCCCCCTCTTCGAGGTATTGGATGACCTTCTTGGCGTCGTGACGCAGCAGGGCGTGGGAGTCCTGAATGGAGTAGTCGATGGGGGCGGTGGCAATACCTTTCTGCCACTGGTCGGGACTTACGGGGTCGTAGAAATCCAGTTGCACCGATGCACCGATGATTGCGTCGGGGCCGTAGTTCTGACCACCTCCATAGGAAGCCGTCACACCCCAAGGCACCGACACCAAGATGAGCCTCGCATCGTCGGTTGTGAAGGGCATACCGAAGTAATTGCCGTTATTCTGACCAACATCCGAGGGATTGTATTCAATTTTTCCGATTTTCATAGTCAAAAATTTTTCTGTCAAAAATGGCCACAGAGTGGTGTAAAACCAAGTTTCAGACAAATATATGCTAATTTTTTGAGAAAAAGGTTTGGAAGATGAGAAAATTTTGCATAATTTTGTCTCACAAAGCAATGGTTGGCGCTATGCAGGCCTTCCTGTAAGGCGCAAATAGTTGTTTTAGTGATTCTTTCATAATCAGTATTTTAAGTTGGGGGGTTTGGGATGCCGTGAGGTATCCCAAACTTTTTTTCGAGTGCGCCTTGTGGGCGATTTTCGCACCAAACGTCAGAGAGCGAGTTCCTCACTTACGTTCAGTAAGCTGCGGACTCGCTCCTTAGTTTGGCACGAAACTCGCCTCACAAATCGCACTCGACCCTCTCCCGACCCAGTAAACTGCGGAGCCACCTTCTTGTTTGGCACAAAAATCCCTCCACAAAACCCAGCCG